>DULR01000043.1 GCA_012840245.1 Clostridiaceae bacterium | reverse complement strand
TAAAAAAGCTTTTATCCCGACAAGGGACAAAAGCTTTGCTTCTGCGGTACCACCCTGATTGGTGCAAATACACCCACTCAAATTGTATACTGACATATACACCCAGCTGATAACGGGCAGGGCCCCCGTAAACGCCTACTCTCTCCAGATTTCGGATTTCCCTCGCAAGTCCATTCGGAAATCGGTCCATAATCGCATTCCCACCGCCATGCGACTCTCTTTGTATGGATATCGATCCCTACTACTCTTGCTCATAGGTTTACAGTATATTTAGATAATAAGATAACATCAACCATCTTTTTTGTCAACTGAAAACTGCTGTTATTTGTAAATAATATCAAAGTTGTTTTTGTCCTGCTTGCTGAGAGCAGTATTGATTCCGTTGACGAATTCGGCATTTGTTTTTGTGCTCATAAGCCTGTTTATGATCATTTCGGTAACATCAGCTGTTCCCAGATTGCTCATAGCCTTGCGGATAGCCCATATTCCCTCAAGCTCCTTCTGAGAAAGCAGCAGCTCTTCTCTTCTTGTACCTGAACGGTTGATGTCTATGGCAGGGAATATACGCTTTTCTGAAAGCTTCCTGTCCAGATGCAGCTCAAGATTTCCGGTACCTTTGAATTCTTCGTAGATCACGTCATCCATACGGCTGCCCGTGTCGATCAGCGCAGTAGCTATTATTGTAAGGCTTCCTCCGTTCTCGATATTTCGTGCCGAACCGAAGAAGCGCTTGGGTTTATGGAGTGCTCCCGGATCAAGTCCGCCTGACAGGGTCCTGCCTGTGGGAGGGATGGTCAGGTTGTATGCACGGGCCAGACGTGTTATACTGTCCAGAAGTATGACGACATCCTTATTGTGCTCGACCAGACGCTGCGCTCTTTCCAGCACTATTTCCGCCACCTTGATGTGATGCTCCGGAAGCTCGTCAAAGGTTGAGTAAACAACATCCCCTTTTATAGAGCGCTGCATGTCGGTGACCTCTTCGGGACGCTCATCTATCAAAAGAACTATTACTTCTATTTCAGGATACTTGGCAGTGATGGCATTTGCTATTTTCTTAAGAAGTATGGTCTTACCGGCTTTCGGAGGCGATACGATAAGTCCGCGCTGTCCCTTGCCTATAGGCGCTATCAGATCGATAAGCCGGGTCGACAATTCCTTAGGATCCGACTCCAGAGTAATGCGTTCATCAGGATAAATAGGAGTCAGTTGTTCAAATGGCTTTCTTTTTTGGGCAACCTCCGGCGGATCACCGTTGACCGATGAAACATACAGAAGGGCCTGGAATTTCTCTCCTTCTTTCTGGATCCTGCCCTTTCCTACGATCTTATCGCCGGTCTTAAGGTTGAATCTGCGGATTTGAGATGGGGAAACATAAATATCTCTGGGACCCGACAGATAATTATGGCCTCTGAGAAAACCATAACCGTCGGGCAATACCTCCAGGATGCCGGTTACCGGATTTTCACTTTCCAGACGGGAAAGATCCTTGCTCTTGGCAAACTTATATGATTTACCGTCTAATTCCCCGTTACCTTCATCCTTATCCAAATCAGCTTCTTTTGGTGTCTCTTCAGGTTTTAAGTCTTCCTGTGCTTCGGCAGGAGCTTCCATGACAATGGACTCCTGAGCTTCAGTTTTAGGTTCCTGGCTTTCAACAGTATTGCCTTTTATTATCACGCGCTTTGTATGGATCTTTGGCGCAGGCTTTTCATCAGATGTCTTATCTTCCCCGGAAGCAGGTTCATCCTTGATATCTTTGCTTTGAGAGACTCTATCTGAAACTTCGGGCTCACTTTGATCGACCGGTCCTGCCTGTGATATGGGTTCAGTATCTGATTCTTCCCTTTTTTCCGGCGTCTTTTCATCAGTTTTTTTCGGACGCCCGCGACGTGACTTTGTCTGTGGCTTATCCTCTTCCCGGGCAATATCCTGTTCGGGTTTTTCTTCAGCCTCTGTCTTTGCCGAAGTTTTTGGCCTTCCCCGCCTTTTTTTCTCTTCGGCAGGCTTTTCTCCTGTGTCAGTGGATTCCTCTTTCTCAGATATCCCGGCATTTGAGGATGTCTCAAGATCAGCAGAAATTTCTTTGGATTCTTTATTATCCCTGGAATCTTCGATTTCTGTTCCGCTCTTTTCGGCCTTTTCCTCTTTTCCTTCCGGATTATTTGCTACATTCACTATCAAATCGATTAGGTCTGATTTTCTGTACTTGGTAAGGCTCTTAAATCCCAGCATGCTCGCAATATACCTTAGATCTTTCAGAGATTTAGCCTCAAGGATAGACCTGTCTTTCATAATACACCGCCTTGTGTAATCTTTATAATTAAATTCCAAGAAAAATTTGAACAAAAGATATTCATATTAAATTTCAAACCGGTTAATCACTGCCTCTGTATCAAACGAAAAATATGAAAGCATAAACATTATCATATTTATTCAAATTCCATTTACAAATACATTTTCGGGAAATATCACAGATATGAATACCACCTAACTGATTCAATATACCAATTATTATATCCTTTTGTCAAGAAAAAAACATATTTCAGACAAAAAATTTTAAAAATCTTACTGAAAAATTCAGTCTTTCTGCCTGAAACATACTTATTTTTAAATTACAGTCCATATCATTTTTCTGCATTTCCCGCTGTTTATTGAATGTAGTTTTTATTTTTCAGGGTATTTTCCTGAGTAATTCCATCGAAAAAATAGAAAAAAGGAATTATTATATAAATGTCTTAAGACAAATGCTGTTGTCATAAAGAGAGAGACATCAGGTACAAACGTTAGGGGCGGTAAATATGCCACACATAAGGGAGAATCCATGAGCCAGCCAATCGGTCAAATAACTGTAATCAATGAGCTTAGCAGCAAAAGGTTTCTCCACTATATAACAAGGCTGGACAGGATTCATGCAATAGAGTTTTTTCGCAAGGCATATAAACACAAGAGATTCGCAGCAGATAACCGTAATGATAACAGCACTACAGCATGGCGACATCCGGACCGGCAGCTTGGACGACATCACTGGCCACAACAGGGGACGCAATTCGGTTCACAGCATGGACAGCATCACAGACCGCATCATTGTCTGCATCAATGTTTACATCTTGGTTCTGACATAATATACATACCTTTGGGTTGAAATAAGGCGGGAAACAGCATAGCGCTGTTCCCGCTTTTTTTATTCCTCTATCTTTAGGGGTATTCCGTTTTCAGTCGCAAATTGCTTTATCTTTTCCAGCAGAGGATCATCATTGCTGTTATCAGTCTGGTTCTTCATCTTATTTTCATCGATTATTTTGACATTTACCGGGATCCCTAGAGTATCGCGAATTGCCTCGGTGATTACTTCCACACTCTCGTTCCGGCTCAGGACAGTCTTTTTCAGCGTGTCATCCCCCGGCACCACCACATTTGCGGTTCCATCATCCGACAGATAGCATCGTGTATCCAGAAGGTATGCATATACCTTCATCTTATTCATCAAACGGACTTTTTCTATAATATCCGGCCATTGCCTAAGCTCATTATCCCCGGCAGCACCCGGGCCGACCACTTTAGCCGGTATTTCTTTTTCCCGGCTTTTCGGCTTTACGGCATCAACAGGCTTATCCGCCGCTCTGCCGGTATCGGCAGATGGGATCCTGACGCTGCTTACATTTGTCAGTTGTGACAGCTTCCGCTCCAGTTGTGCTATTCGGGTTTCCAAATCAGCCAGATCGCTAGCATCATTGCTGACCGTACCATATGAACACAGCCTGACCGCTGAGACCTCCATGATCAGTCTTTGATTATCGGACCATTTCAGGCGGTTTTCAGTTTCAGACAGCTCTTTGATTATTGACAATGTTTCACTGAGAGATAACATTTCTGCCGCTTCTTTTACGGGCCTGGCCTCTTCGTCGGAAAGGCTCACCAGATCGAGGGCCTGTCCGCCCGTTTTTATGAGCATGAGGTTTCTGAACCAATCAATTAGCTGAGTGCAGAATGGTTTAAGGTCGCGGCCCTGGTCCATGACCTCTTTAATTGCATTGATAGCAGCAGCGGCATTTTTATCGATTATGGCACGGGCAAAGTCAGTGACGGCTTCATAAGCTGACAGGCCCGATATATCGACGACGTCCTGATATGTTATTTCTGGTTTTCCCTGAGCGATACACTGATCAAGAAGGCTTATGGCATCTCTCATCCCACCCTCGGAAAGTCTTGCTATAAGCTGTATCGCGCTCTTCCCGACATTTACTCCGCAGCTTTCGGCGATGGTTTTCAGCCTTTCTTCCAGACCGGACAAAGTGATCCTCTTAAAGTCGAAGCGCTGGCACCTGGACAATATGGTTGCGGGAAGCTTATGGGGCTCTGTTGTTGCAAGGATGAACACCACATTTTCAGGCGGTTCCTCAAGTGTCTTCAGAAGAGCGTTGAACGCGCCTGTGGAAAGCATGTGGACTTCATCTATGATGTAAACCTTATAACGTGTTACTGCCGGAACATACATTATGGCTTCCTTGATCTCGCGCACATCGTCAACACCGTTGTTGGAGGCTGCATCTATCTCTATTACATCAATTATGGAGCCATCCAGTATTCCGGTGCAGCATGCGCATTTATTGCAGGGGTTCCCGTCCACCGGCTCAAGACAGTTTATGGCTCTGGCGAATATCTTGGCCAAAGTAGTTTTGCCTGTTCCCCTGGTCCCGCAAAAAAGATATGCATGGCTTACAGTGTTGTTCTTTATACTGTTTTTCAGGGTCGTCACGATATGACGCTGCTCAACCACTTCGTCAAATGTCATGGGTCTCCATTTCCGATATAAAGCCATATGTGCCATAACAATCATTCCTTCGGTGTAATTGCTGTATTAACAGTTTATCAGTATTGCCCTTTCTTCGCAAGAATGTACACGGTATACGAAAAGTTGTCACGGGGACGGTTCTTCTGACAATAAGTTGTCACTGGGACAGTCCTTTAGTCGCATTATTTGATTTATGTGAAGTACAAGCTGAATATCCGCTACGTAGCCTTACAGTGTCATCCTGAGCGGAGCGCAGCGAAGTCGAAGGATCTTTTTTAGATTCTTCGTCGCTTTGCTCCTCAGAATGACATAGTTAGGCTTCGCAGCCCATAGCCCAGCACTCAGGCAGGCTACGGATTACTTGTGCCCGCCCAAACAGAATGAGTCAGATTCTCCTTCTCCAAAACTCATTAATCAAACGATGCCACTCAGGTCCGTCCCAGTGACAATATGTTGTCAACAGAACCGTCCCAGTGACAATATGTTGTCAACAGAACCGTCCCAGTGACAACGTTGCAATATAAAAAAACGAGGGATTAACCTCGTTTCTTTCATATTAAGACCGTGCACCTGTCCTCGACAAACAAATACAAACGTACCATGCGCAGCATACTCTGATCAGGCGGACTTGCGGCACACCCAGAGGTCCTGCTTACCGCTGCTTCCTTCCGGACCTGACGGGGTTCACAGTTCTGGATTGCGCAAGACCCAATCTTCATTGTACCTTGCAACATAACTGACTTTACATTTGTAAGCCTCAGACAGGAATTCGACTCCGCTATAGCGGGTTGCGGATACAGGGCACCGCTACCTCCCCGTCTAGCACGGTAAAGCTAATTATATAGTATTTCGCGTTATGAAGCAAGACTAATAATTGGGTAAAAGGTTACAATCAAGATGTGTCCGTATCATGAACATGGGGACACACCGCTGCTTCGCGGGTCTGGCTTGCCGCGGAATGTCCCCATTTATTCCAAAACAAGACTAATGATTTGGTTAGTACAGTGTCAGGTTTATTTCTGATCCTTGGCGCGGATCTCGGTGCGGCGGATCTTTCCGCTTATTGTTTTCGGAAGCTCGGGCACAAACTCAATGATACGCGGGTATTTATATGGAGCCGTATGGGTCTTTACATATTCCTGGATTTCTTTTTTCAGTTCTTCGGAAGGCTCGTATCCCTTTGCCAGTACGATGGTGGCTTTTACTATCTGGCCCCTTACCGGATCGGGCACACCGGTCACAGCGCATTCCAGAACAGATTTATGCTCCATTATGACGCTCTCGACTTCGAACGGTCCTATACGGTAACCAGAGGATTTGATGATATCGTCTGTCCTTCCGACATACCAGTAGTATCCGTCCTCATCTCTGTAGGCAGTGTCGCCGGTATGGTAGAGGCCGTCACGCATGGCCTGGTTTGTTCTCTCTTCATCCCTGTAATATCCCAGCATAAGGCCCATAGGTTTACCCTTGTCAAGCCTTATAACTATCTCTCCCACTTCTCCGGGATCGACGCTCTTTCCGTTTTCGTCCACAAGATCCATATCATAAAGCGGCGAAGGTTTGCCCATAGATCCGGGTTTGGGCTCCATCCAAATGGAAGTCATCAGACACAGAGTAGTTTCGGTTTGTCCGAAGCCTTCCATCAGCCTGACTCCGGTCAATTCCCTGAATCTGTTGAATACTTCCGGGTTCAGGGCTTCGCCTGCGGTTGTACAGTATTTTATGGACGAAAGATCATACTTCGTGAGATCCTCTTTTATAAGGAACCTGTAGATCGTAGGCGGAGCACAGAAGGTGGTTACCTTGTATTTTTCTATCCTTTTCAGCAGCTCATCGGGATGGAACCGGTCAAAATCAAAGGTAAATATTGCTGCCTCGGCAAGCCACTGACCGTACAGTTTCCCCCATACAGCCTTGCCCCATCCGGTTTCGGAAACGGTCAGGTGCAGACCTTCAGGATCGACATTATGCCAATAAACCGCTGTAGGAATATGAGCAAGTGAATAATAATGATTATGAGCAACCATTTTCGGCATACCGGTCGTGCCTGATGAGAAATACATCAGCATTATATCTTCAGCCTTAGGTCTGTCTTCGCCTGTAGGAGCTGCAAAAGGAGGAGCATTTTCTGTTCCCTCTTCATAGCTCAGCCAGCCGTCCTTCTTACCTCTTACAAGAATCTTTATGGTAAGGGTTTCTGTTTCACGCTGGGCTTCATCAACATAATCCGAAATCTGTCCGTCTGATGTGCATACTATTGCTTTTACGCTTGCCGCATTCACACGGTATACGATATCTTTCACCATCAGCTGGTTTGTGGCTGAAATGGCTATCGCACCGATCTTATGCAATGCCATCATGCAATACCACCATTCGTAATGGCGTTTCAAAATCAGCATCACCGCATCGCCTTTTTTTATTCCAAGGCTCAGGAAAAATGACGCAGCCTTATCGCTGTTTTCTTTCATATCTTTAAAAGTGATGTACTTTTCGTCACCTTTTTCATTGCACCATACCATTGCCAGTTTGTCCGGCTTGTCTTTCGCAAGTCTGTCAACAACATCATAAGCGAAGTTGTAATACGGATCCTTCCTGAATTCTACCTTTTCTACACGACCGTTCTTATCGAACGTTTCTATCATGAATTCCTTGTAAAGCCTTGACATTAACCCATCCTCCCGTTCTGGTCCTTAATCACAACTGCAAGAAACAGACATGATTCCCCGTTTGTGGCTACCATGCCGTGCCTGTGTGAAGCATCGTAATACACCGAATCTCCGGCTTCCATGATAAACTCATGGTCATCGATCTTTACCTTCAGTGAACCGCTCAGAATATAGTCAAACTCCTGTCCGTCATGACTTCTCTGCACAATTTCGCTCTTATCTGCATCTTCATCATAAGGGACTTCTACAAGAAACGGCTCTGCATTCCTGTTTCTGAAGAGATAAGCCAGGCTTTGATACTTAAAACCCTTCCTTCTCTGGATCGAAAGTCCCTTTCCCTTTTTTACATGGGTGTAGACCGACAGAGTAGGGCTGCTGCCTGTTATCAGCTCGCTGATATCAAGGCTCAGACGATTGGCGACCTTGTACAGGAAGGTAAAAGAAAAATCACGTTTCCCTTCCTCATACTGAAGGTATTCCTCTTCAGAAACCTCAACAAGCTGCGCCATTTCAGCAACCGGGATGCCAAAATCCTCTCTCAGACCTCTTATTCGCTCCGCAATCTCAATAATCTTATCTTCCATATTACATACCTCCTACATCATTAAAGGTTTGCGTATCTTGAGGCGCAAACAGCGCACTATAACTAAAAAAGCCCCTCCCCGACAGCGTATGCTGTTGCAGGGACGAGCTTATAACCCGTGGTACCACCCATGTTCGGCTTTTATTTAGCCCTCATTTCAGGTTCTGACAAACCCTGGCCTGTAACGTGACCTCACGCAATATCTTACATCAAATTTCAGATACCGGGCTCCGGAGTGATGCCCATAGAAATCTTCCGACCTGTTTTCACCGGACACAGGCTCTCTGAGCGGACAGATAATCTACAGAATCTCCTTCATCGCTTTTCTGTATGATTATCAATATCATACAATTACATTTATTCACTTGTCAATAAAGAATTATGGTTCAGCTGTTCTTTTCTTTTATCCGTTTAATCATCTTAAGACGGGAAAACTCTTCCCTGTCTTTTTCCTCAAGCACATTTGTTATAGTTGAAGTTATCTCTTCGTACTTTGGGATCAATATATTCTTCAGAGCATTGGTGCGCTTCAATGTACGTCTAATATTGGTCGCCAGCCTGTATATGGCATTTTCTATTTCAGCCAGCTCAGCCGACAGCTCTTTAGCCTTTTCGAATTTCTGTCTTGCTATGTCAAGAGCTGTGTTGGTCATACGAAAACCGTATCCAGCCTGCATCTGCTTCCGGTCGATCGTAACGATGGGAATTTCCACACCCATTATGCTCTGCTCACGGATCTGGATACTGTTTTCCTCGGGCACGGCAAAACCTATCTGCTGAACGACTGAAATGCCCAGACTGACATTTGCGTCCTGGAGGGCCTTGTATGCCTGTTCAAAGACATCAAGGATCTCTTCATTCAGCTTTCTTGCCTTATCGACCATGCCCATGAGTTCATGGACAAGAATGTTTCGCTTTTTGTCCAGAAGCTCATAGCCCTGACGGGATAAAGCCAGCGAGTTTTTGGCGATTATCAGGTTTCCTTTTGTGGGAAACAGCGTCATATCCATAGCTTAGAAATCACCACCCTCTGAATCGGATCTCGTATAGTATTTCTCTACGGTCTTTGGCGAGAGGCGGTCAAGTTCGCTAACGGGCAGCAATCTCAAAAGCTTCCAGCCCAGATCGAGGGTGTCGGTTATGCTTCTGTTTTCGCTGAAGTCCTGCGCAATGAACTTCTCTTCAAATTCACGCCCGAAATTCATGTACATCCTGTCGGTCTCGCTGAGCTCCTCTTCACCGATAACAGAGGCAAGCGCTTTTACTTCCTGCACTTTGGCATATGACGCAAAAAGCTGGTTTGCGACCTCGGGATGATCTTCCCTTGTGTATCCTTTCCCTATTCCATCCTTCATAAGGCGGGACAGAGATGGCAATATGTTGATGGGCGGATATATCCCTTTTGCCGAAAGGCTTCTGTCCAATACGATCTGACCTTCGGTTATATATCCCGTCAGGTCAGGAACAGGATGGGTAATATCATCATTGGGCATTGTCAGAATGGGTATCTGGGTAATGGAACCCCTGCAACCCTTGACCATGCCGGCGCGCTCGTAAATCGAGGCCAGATCACTATATAAATATCCGGGGTATCCTTTTCTCGAAGGGATCTCCCCCTTGGAGGATGAAATTTCGCGCAGGGCTTCGGCATAGGCCGTCATATCGGTCATGATGACCAGAACATGCATGTTCTTTTCGTAAGCAAGATATTCAGCCGCAGTCAGTGCGCACCTCGGAGTGACTATCCTTTCGACAACAGGGTCATTGGCCAGGTTCAGGAACATTACGACTCTGTCCAGAACCCCGCTCGTCTGAAAGCTTTCCCTGAAGTATTCAGCGACATCATGCTTTACACCCATTGCGGCAAAGACTATGGCAAAACCGGCTTCATCGTCGTCTTCGATCTTCGCCTGACGGACGATCTGAACGGCCAGCTGGTTGTGCGGAAGTCCGCTGTCCGAAAAAACAGGCAGCTTCTGACCTCTGATCAGAGTCGCAAGTCCGTCGATGGACGATATACCGGTTTGAATAAAGTTCCTGGGATATTCTCTCATTACAGGATTTATCGGTTCGCCATTGATATCCCGGGTTATTTCGGGATAGATCTCACCCAGCCCATCCACAGGCCGGCCTTTTCCGTCCAGCACTCTGCCCAGAAGCTCCATGGACAGAGGCATTTTCAAGGGTTTTCCCAATAGCCTGGTATGCGTGTTTTCGAGCGAGATGCCTCTGGTTCCTTCAAATACCTGTATTACACACAATTCGCCTTCTATCTGTATGATCCGGCCAAGTCTCTTATTCTTGCCTACGGTAATCTCAACCATTTCTTCAAAGGAAGCGTCCTTTACTCCGTCAATTACCACCAATGGCCCCGAAATCTCTTTTAGTCCCATGTATTCTATATTCATACTTCATTCACCCTTCCGGAGGCTCTGTAGTCCGATTCTATCTCATTCAAAATACTTTCGGTTTTTGAGTTCAGTTTCTCAAACGCATCAGGATCGTCGTTGGATATATTGTATTTCATCTTTATAAGCTCTTCAAAAACACCTGACTTGCGGATCACTGAAACGGGGATGCCCAGTGCTACCAGTCTGGAAGCCCCGGCATGTGCCCTCAATATTGAATCCATCATCAGATATTGCTTCTGAATGGGAACATAGGTGTCCTGTTCGTGATATGCATTCTGCTGCAGGAATCCCTGCCTTATCACTTTTGCTATCTCAAGGACCAGCTTTTGCTCTTCCGGAAGGATATCACTGCCGATCAATTTGACTATGTCCAGAAGCTTGCCTTCTTCCTGCAGTATACGGCTGATTTCTGTTTTCCTGTCCATGAATTCAGGGCTGGCATTTTCTCTGTACCAGCCTTCCAGCTGGTCGCTGTATTCACTGTAGCTGTTGATCCAGTTTATGGCCGGATAATGGCGGGTATATGCCAAAGCCTTGTCGAGTGCCCAGAAGCATCTAATGAAACGTTTGGTATTCTGGGTCACAGGCTCGGAAAAATCTCCGCCCTGGGGAGATACGGCTCCTATTATAGACACCGACCCTGTAGTTCCGTTAAAGTTCTCAACGCGGCCCGCCCTTTCATAGAACTCTGACAATCTTGAAGGAAGATATGCCGGAAAACCTTCTTCGGCAGGCATCTCCTCAAGCCTTCCCGATATCTCTCTGAGCGCTTCTGCCCAACGGGAAGTGGAATCAGCCATGATAGCAACGTCATACCCCATGTCGCGGTAGTATTCGGCTATGGTTATACCGGTATATATCGAGGCTTCCCTGGCAGCAACAGGCATGTTGGAGGTGTTGCCGATGAGCACCGTTCTTTCCATCAAAGGTCTTCCGCTTCTGGGATCTATGAGCTTTGGGAAATCCTCCAGCACTTCGGTGATTTCATTGCCTCTCTCTCCGCAGCCTACATAAACGATGATATCTGCATTGGCCCATTTTGCCAGTTGATGCTGGGTAAGGGTCTTTCCTGTTCCGAAACCTCCCGGGATAGCCGCTGCTCCGCCTTTTGCCATGGGGAACAGTATATCGATTACCCTTTGGCCTGTTATAAGGGGAATGTTCAGAGGGAGCCTGTGGCAATACGGTCTGGGTTCCCTGACCGGCCATTCCTGGACAAGTGTGAGGTTATATATATCCCTGCCTTCTTTAACTTTCACAATTACCTGATCTATGTTATACAAACCGTCATCTGCAGTTTCAATTACCTCGCCTTCAACATTCGGAGGCACCATGATCTTGTGGTTGACAGATTCGGTTTCCTTTACTTCCGCAATGATATCTCCCTGCTTCACATGGTCTCCGGGTCTGACAAGAATTTTGACTTCCCAGAGCTTCTCCCTGTCAAGGTTGTCCATAATGCTTCCGCGCTTAATGAATATTCCGGTATTATCGGCAATACGGGTAAGAGGTCTTTCTATACCGTCGAATATATTGCCCATGATGCCGGGTCCAAGCTTGACCGTAAGAGGCTTTCCAGTCGATACGACAGGTTCGCCGGGTTTAAGTCCGGTAGTGTTTTCATAAACCTGGACGATGGTTTCGTCCTCCAATACTCTTATAACTTCGCCAATAAGCCTGTCATGGCCAACCAATACCATTTCAAGCATCTGAAAGGCCTGCTTCCCCCGAACCTTGACAACAGGACCGTTTATACCATATATGATACCTTGTGATGCGCGTTCCATTAATCCACCTTCTGTTTTATGAAATTAGTCGATAGAAAGCCCGTAATTCTCCAGGAAAGCTGCTTTTTCGTCGTTCAGGCTCTTTGCGAATGAGCAATCCAGCAGGAAACCCCTGGTCTTGTTGCGGATAAGACAACCTCCAAGCAAAATTTCCTCACTCTCTGTCAGTTCGAATATGGCTCCTGCTTTTGCCCTGATCTCCTCGATAAGCGGGATATCCTCACTGTCGGCATAAATCTGTATATCGCCCTGGCCGGCTTTCTCCAGACCTTTCAATATGGTATCTATCATAAAGCTCTTGTACCCGTCACTTTTTCTGAACTCCGCCAGCTTGTTTTTCACGCCGGCGAACACTGATTTCAAAATCTCTTCACGATGGGTGAAGAGAGCCTGCTTGCCCGATAATATAGCCTTGGAGATCTCTTCGTTATGCTCCTTCTCTATTTCAATCATGGCTTTATGGATCTTTTCATAAGCGTTCTTAAGGAAAACGATCTCTTTTTCGGAAACCGTCTGGGTATGCTGCTTTTCAGCTTCACTTATTATTTCTCTTTTTCTGGTGTCAGCTTCCTTCATCACCATATGTGAGAATTTTCTGAATTTTTCTTCAATACTGCTCATAAAATCTCCTGCTTGCTAAAAAATTACAGCTTCAAACTTCCTGTTTTTTATTCTCTAATAAAGATTCTTCGCTTCGCTCAGAATGACATTAAGTTCACATCCGGCGATGGCGTACAGCGCACACCTGTAAAGGTCTGTCCCCCATGCACAAAATGTGCGAAAAGGTCCGTCCCCGATGTTCATTCGAGCTTGATTCCGACAGCGTCATTGACTCTTTTAATGATATAGTCAGGCGGTCTTCTCGTGCCGTGGCGGTCCGGGATTTCTACAATAAGCGGTCTTGAGCGGTTCAGCTTTATGTCGGATATAACATCGGGGATAAGATCAGCCAATAGCTCGGTTATAAGGACAATGCCTATGTCATTGTCAGCCATGGCTTTTTCAAGTGCGCCCAGAGTTTCCTCCCGGCCTTTCACCACTACGCCCTCGACTCCCGCCAGCCGCAGGCCTGTCGTTGTATCAATATTGTCACTGATAAGAAACATTTTCATATTAACTCCACCCTGCCTCCGGATACAGAGACAACCCTGACAAGTCCTGTTTTTATGCATTGAGGATCAGAATGGATACTATGAGGCCGTATATAGCTATACCTTCAGCCAGACCGACAAAAACAAACGCTTTACCGAAGATCTTCGGATCCTCGCTCAACGCGCCCAAAGCTGCTGCGCCGCTTGATGCGACAGCAATACCCGAACCTATAGCTGATATGCCTATAGCCAAAGCCGCAGCGATGTATTTAAGGCCATTTGCCGCTGAAGCTGCCGTTTCAGCGCCCTCTGCTGCAGAAGCAGTAAGCCCGCCGGAAAGCAGAACGATGGTGGCAACAATAAGAACACCTATCATCGCGGTAACATTCATCCCAAAAATCCTTTTAAAGTTTTTGCCCTTTATCCCCTTGTTCACGCAGGCAATTCCGATCCCAGTCGTTGATAATACCAGAGCAAGAGCAATTACTAATACAAATCCCATAATTATGACCTCCATAATCTGTTTCGTTTTTTAATATTCTTAAACTGTCAGGTTTCAGACGTTCATAAATTGAATTCACTTTTCGCGACTATATTGCTATAAATGAAATCCGTTTATTCCTCCGTGACCCGAACAGGTTTAAATTCATGGCCTTCGCCGATATAGTATCTTCCGAACATCTCATAAAATTCCAGTCTCATGCACTGAATGCCTACTATGAGGCCTTCAAGGCCTATCGTTATGACATTTCCGATGATAACGACCAGTATTCCTCCGACTCCCCTAATCATGCCGAAAAGGGTCCATACGGCAAGTGACAAGCCTGCATGGTTCAATGCAAAAGCACCTACCCTTGCAAAGGAAACAGTACCTGAAAAGAAAGAGAGCAGGGTCTCAAAAATGTCAAAGCCCGCTTCAACAAAATACATTCCTTTTTCATGAGGCATAATGTGTTCCTTGCCCAGAATGATGTTCTCAAGCGGCTCTTTGAATAAAAGCATCAGGGTGGGGATCACTATTACTATCACCAGGGTTATTCCGGACAAAAGAAGCTTTCCTGTTTTCAGCCAGATAAGAACTACTGCCACAATCCCGCCATAGAAGAGCAGACCTGCAAGGCCGTTCTTGTCAAAAAGCAGCTTGCCCCATTTGCGCATTCTGATGCAGTTTATGATGTTCGCGAACATGGTGATGAGTATTATGAACGCGCCATAACCCACTGAAATATACAGTATGGTGTTTATATTGGACTTGCTGTGCAGAGGGCTCAGCCACAACGGTTTCAGGATTTCTTCATTTCCGAACACACTGCCGTATATAAATCCAAAAACAGTCGATGATATCCCTACATACAACATGACACCGCCCAGAGGCATTTTTTTGACCTTATACAGTACCAGACCGAGCAACGCAATTATCAGGCCCTGTCCGACATCGCCGAACATAAATCCGAACATCAGGATGAATGTTATTGCCAGCAGCGGGGTCGGATCGACCTCCTTTGCAGACGGAAGTCCATACATGGTGACGAGGCTTTCAAAGGGTTTGAAAAACCTGTTGTTCTTCATGATGGTAGGCGGAGTTGCATTGATAATGCAGTCGGGATCTTCGCAGCCGATCACTATCTGGTCCATGGTATCGATCTTATTGATAAGGCTGCTATAGTCTTTCTGCGGTATCCACCCGATCATGAAAAAGGTTTCCTGGCTGTGTGAGCAATATCTTTTGACCTCATTGAGCTTGCTTAAGTATTTTATTTGATGATACAGCTTTTCAAACTCGCTCTTTTTCGATTCCAGATACCTGTCTGTTTCTTTACGGATCTTATCCAGCCGCTCTCTCATCCTTGAAATTTCAGACTCCATGGTTCCAATGGCAACTTTGGGGGTGCCTTTGACCTCATCTGAAATCCTTACTCTGGTAAAGCCCATCGTGGCGAACACATTATCTATTTCCTGGGAAACAGAAGCAGGCATGAAGTATGACAGCCATATGTTTTCATCTTCTTCGGAAACAGGCACGACTACCACATCAAGCTCCTCCAGATATTTTTTCTGCCTGTTGTATAGATCCTTCGGAGCTTTTCCGAACCGGAACTTCATGAACGTAAAATGAAAAAGCTCATCGATTTTGATATCCAGAGAGGACAGCGGCAATATCTGTTTTATGATCTGTTCCCTTTCTTTGATGCCTGCATTGATGGACTCGGTTTCTTTCCTCAAAGCAGACAGCTTATCCTCGATTTCGGCTATAAAAGCATCGGCCTCATCCTTGTCCATGGGGTTCAGGAGCTCCTTCTCCACCGTTTCCAGGTCATATTCCTTTATTTTGACTTGGAACCTTTCATTAAGAACCTCAATCCTCTTAAGCAGATTATCAAGTGAATTGTCCTCCGTAAAAGGGATCAGCCCCGGAACATTGAGGTGCTTATGGGCAGGCTCCAGCTCAATGTTTCTGTTTATTACGTGCTTGAGTGCAAATTCATCGAATTTGCTCAACGGTCCCATTATTCTTATATATTTCATCTTTTCTATAGCCATTGCAAAGCCCTTCTTCCTTATAGACTCATTCCAGTGACGAACCTTATAATCTCGCCTTCGGAAAGGCTATATCTAATTCCTTCGATAATTGAAATGATATTCGACATTTCGATCTCTTTCAACCTTAAATAAGAAATAATGCAGGCTATTGAAAACGGTTGCCTTCTGAAAAGCGTTCTATGAAGCCTGTAAACATACTCATTGTAATTGTGTTCAAAGAACAGCGGGTTCTCTTCCTCAAACAGGAAACCGTATGGTGTTTTTCTTAAAACATCTGCATATGCCTCATGCCCCTCCGCTCCGATCAAGGATTCTATGGTCTTTTTGCCAAGCCTGTAGTTGATCTGCGCAACATAGCTTCTTATGACTTCATTTGACATGTTGTAAAAATTTTTGCTTCTGTATATCCAGAATATATTGAATATATCTGCTTCCATCCCCAGAATATCCCTGACTATCGATGCATCGCCCTTGTCCAGGTGATTCCGGTACGCATTCAGTACATTCCGAAAATAGTACAGATCCAAAGTCATCTCAATGTTGAAAAGCCGGTTCTCATTATTTTCTGAGATAAATGGTCTGAGCAGTTTATAATAATCGGTGCCCTGAAGCCTCGAGAGGAACTCCTCCAGATCTCTGGACAATGATAGTTTCGGAATATTCAGCATATCGTGTCTGGAGAGAAATACCAGCGACTCTTCCAAAAGACCATGCTCTGCTTTTCCTCCCTCAAACATCCTGAAGATCAGTTTAAGGCTTTCTATCTCGGTTTTTGTATATAAAAGGTTTATAAACTCCTTCAACTGGCCGCTTGTAAACTTAAAAAACTTCGAATAGTCGTTTATAATATCCCTTTTCAGCAAAATCTCCAGTTTGGTCCTGTGGATATTGTTTTCATCGATATCAGAAAGCAGGCTGCCATAATGGGTATTATGCTTAAGGTATGATACCACCTGTGCTACGCTCTTTTTCCTGATCAGATTGTTATAGTCATCTTTACTGAGCAGCTTCCCGTACATTGCTCTTGCTTTGCCGGATAAAGCGCCATATTTCAATTCCTTAAGCATCAGTCTCACCTGCCGATTATCCGGGAAAAGATCTGATTCTCCCAGGAGTCTCGGTTTTTCTCAACATACTCTTCAAGGATCCTTATCTTATTTTCGGTATTTTCCTTTATTTTTCTCAGTTTCTCGTCAGTTTCCCGGCGGCTTGCCTGTTTAAGCTGGATTATCTTTTGGTCAGCCATATCCTGAATGTTTTTCTCCATGCTTTTCAGTTCCTCATGGGTACTCAGCCGGATTTTTTCCCTTTGGGCATACCCCTGAGCTACGAGGTTCTGGGCTTCATGTTCTATTTCAATAATCTTCCTGATTGCTTCTTCCATAATAACCACCATCCATTTGTACATTCTAATATTCTATTCCTCTGTTTTTAATCTTTCAATCAGTATCTTTTTCAATTTATAATGTAACTATCACAATTATTTCGGTAATTTTAGCAAAGAGATCATTGAATAATTATACAATATTATGTATAATTATAAGCAAGACATACAGGAGGCGGTTCTGATGACCCTTAATGAAATTATCGCTCTTGATAAAAAGTATTTTATGAATACCTTCGGCGACAGGTTACCTGTTTGTTTTACAAAAGGTCAGGGCATGAAGCTTTGGGATCTGGACGGGAAGGTTTATTATGATTTTCTTGGTGGCATCGCGGTAAATGCTCTTGGACATTCACATCCTGCTTTGGTCAGCGCGATCGTCGAGCAGGCTCAAAAGTTCATCCATTGCTCCAACTATTACTATATCGAGCCACAGGCAAAGCTGGCTCAGCTTATAGTTGAAAACTCCTGCTGTGACAAGGTATTCTTCGCAAACAGCGGAGCAGAAGCCAATGAAGGCGCTATAAAGCTTGCCCGTCTGTACTTCAGAAAAAAGGGGCTCCCACAGAAGTTTGAGATAATAACCCTGGAGAAATCCTTCCATGGCAGGACACTTGCAACACTGGCGGCTACAGGCCAGGAAAAATACCAGAAGAATTACTGCCCTCTCACTCCCAAGTTCCTAAGTGTTCCCATGAATGATATTGAGGCCCTCAGAAATGCGATAACAGAGTATACATGCGGAATCATGCTGGAGCCTATACAGGGGGAAAGCGGTGTGAATCCTGCAAATGTTGATTATATAAAGCAGGTCCGCGAAATATGCGATGAAAAAGGTGTGATCCTTATATTCGATGAAGTGCAGTGCGGTCTTGGCAGAACAGGTAAAATGTTCGCATATGAACATTTCGGCATAGAGCCCGATATCTTTACCTTGGCAAAGGCTTTGGGAGGAGGATTCCCCATTGGCGCTCTTTGCGCGAAGGAGCCTTTCGCCAGTGCTTTCGAACCTGGAGATCACGGTTCCACCTTCGGTGGCAATCCTTTGGCATGCAGCGCAGGTCTGGCTGCTCTTTCCACTATTATCAACGATAAGCTTTATGAAAACTCGGCAAAGATGGGCGATTATTTTATCAGTGAGCTTAACAGGCTGAAGGATAAGCATTCGATAATTACAGAGGTTCGCGGCAAAGGCCTTATGATAGGTGTTCAGCTCAATACGCCGAAGGCGGTGGAAATAAAGAAAAAGAGTCTTGAGAAAGGCTTTTTGATAGGTTCGGTGGGCGACAACATCATCCGCATGCTGCCTCCGCTTATTATAACCAAAGACGATATAGACCTGTTTATCAGGACCATTGAAGGTATATTTTCAAAGCTGTAAGCAAAAAAATTCTGTGTATCCTCAATATCGCTGGAACTGCAAGGCCAAATATTATTTCTTGGCGCAGCGAAGAATCTCTCATTATCCTTTAATGCGTTGTCTGATATAAAAATATAGCCGGCACGGTGCTTAAACAGCCTTCCGTGCCGGTTTTATCATGGTTTTACAAGATAAACCGTACCAACTTTAAAAACCGTCTGAAATTCCATGGCCATCTCGTTGAACTCTTCAATGGTTATTTTGCGTATTCCGGATTATTCGGACAGTATTTCCGGGAGTATCCGGACAATAAAACCGGATACATCCGGACACCTTGTCATGTACTTTGATTTTACATAAAAATTCACTTAGAAACAAATATTTTT
>DULR01000042.1 GCA_012840245.1 Clostridiaceae bacterium | reverse complement strand
TAGCGGAAAAGTAACTCTGCTGACACGGACACTTAGATCCATACGAGATAATGGATTTGCTATATGATCCTTGCCCAAAAAGAGGGGCAGACAGTAACGCAAAACCTAAAACAAGTTGACACGACCTCATGGATGTATTATTTTGACACTTACTTACGGACCAGATATAATTAAAATAATGATTATATTTATGGAGTGTGGTTTTTATGTTCTCCAACAATGCGATCTGGTTGGCTCAAAATGAAAACCCTATATATCTCCTCCCTAAAATGGCCAACCGTCACGGCCTTATCGCAGGTGCCACTGGTACAGGAAAAACAGTAACTCTCAAGGTATTGGCCGAGGCTTTCAGTGATATGGGCGTACCAGTTTTTCTTGCTGACATAAAAGGGGATCTTGCAAGTCTTGCTGCCAGAGGCACTGATTCCCCGAATATACGGGATCGGCTGGCAATGATGAATATAAAGGACTTTGATTTTAAATCTTATCCGGTTAGATTCTGGGATATTTTTGGAGAAGGCGGGCATCCTGTCCGGGCGACCATATCCGAAATGGGGGCATTGCTCCTTTCAAGGCTGCTAAACCTTAATGAAACACAATCAGGGATTCTGAACATCGTTTTTCGCATCGCTGACGAACAGGGGCTGCTGCTTCTGGACCTCAAGGACTTAAAGGAAATGGTCCGTTATGTCGGTGATCACGCTAAAGAGTATACCCTGAAGTATGGCAACATTTCACCGCAAAGCATCGGTGCTATCATACGAAGTCTGATAGCCCTTGAGGATCAGGGAGCCGAAAGCTTTTTCGGTGAGCCTGCCCTGGATATAAAGGACTGGATGCAGACCGCGCCCGACGGACGCGGGTACATAAATATACTCCACAGCGTACGGCTGTTCAATTCACCTCTGCTTTACTCAACATTCCTGCTCTGGATGCTCTCGGAGCTGTTTGAAACCTTGCCCGAAACAGGTGATACGGAAAAACCGAAAATAGTCTTTTTCTTTGACGAAGCACATTTGCTGTTTGAGGATATCCCGAAGGTACTGCTGCAGAAGATCGAGCAGGTCGTTCGCCTGATACGCTCAAAGGGTGTCGGAATATATTTTATTACACAAAATCCGGCTGATATACCGCAGGATGTTTTAAGTCAGCTGGGAAATAGAATCCAGCACGCCTTAAGAGCATACACTCCTTCAGAACAAAAAAAGGTCAAGGCAGCTGCTGATGCGTTCCGGCCCAATCCAAAATTCAATACTGAAGATGTGATTTCTAATCTTGCGACAGGTGAAGCGCTTATATCCTGCCTGGACCATGAAGGACGCCCCTCGGTTGTCGAAAGGGCATATGTCCTGCCGCCCCAAAGCTCGTTAGGAACTTTGGATGAGCTGACAAGAAGAGGGATCATAAACAATTCACCCCTTGGCGACAAGTACGATACGGCTATAGACAGGGAATCAGCCTATGAAATTTTGCAGAAAAAGGCTCTTCAGGAACAGGAAAGACTTGTGAAGGAACAGGAGTTGGCCAAAAAAGAAAAAGAACAAAAAAGCAAAAAATCTGCCGGAAGGCCAAAAACCTCCCTTGTTGAGAAAGCGGCCAGTTCTGCTGTCACAGCAATAGGGCGCGAACTCGGAAGATCTTTGTTGAGAGGACTTCTGGGCTCACTGAAGAGATAGGACAAAATCGATGAGATTGGATGGTTTAAGCTACGGCTTTACCTTATCAGTTATAAATCTAATTTTATGATTAACGCCTGGTTAATCGAAAGGAGTTATTATTATGGGTCTTATTAAAGCTGCGATTGGTGCGGCAGGCGGGGTACTGGCCGACCAGTGGAAAGAGTTTTTCTATTGTGAAGCGCTTCCTAAGGAGGTTTTGGTGAAAAAAGGCCAAAAACGCGTTTCCGGTCGTTCTGCAAATACCAAAGGAGAAGATAATATCATATCAAACGGTTCAGGTATCGCCGTGGCCGACGGGCAGTGCATGGTCATAGTTGAGCAGGGCAAGATCGTTGAATTCTGCGCTGTTCCCGGTGAGTTCATATACGATGCCTCGACCGAGCCAAGCATATTTACAGGCAATCTGGGCGACAGCATCATCGAGACTTTCAAAGCCATCGGAAGACGTTTTACATACGGCGGTGATACAGGAAAGGATCAAAGGGTTTACTATTTCAACACCAAAGAAATCATCGACAACAAGTTCGGAACTCCCAACCCCATCCCCTTCCGAGTTGTTGACCGCAATATTAATCTGGATATCGATGTTTCGGTCCGGTGTTCAGGCGTATATTCCTACAGGATCGTAGATCCCATATTGTTCTATACCAATGTATGCGGCAATGTAAGCTATGAATTCACCCGCGATGAAATCGACAGCCAGCTGAAAACCGAATTTGTTTCAGCGCTTCAGCCTGCTTTCGCGAAGATCTCCGAACTCCAGATCAGGCCGAGCTCATTGCCGGCTCATGCCGAAGAACTTGCCGAGGCGATGAATGAAGCCCTTACAAAGAAATGGAGAAACACGAGGGGTATAGCCATCGTATCTATAGCCCTCAATCCTATAACTCTTCCGGAAGAAGACGCTGAGATGATAAAACAGGCTCAGCGCACCGCCATCATGCGCGATCCCACCATGGCAGCCGCAACTTTGGTCGGGGCTCAGTCAGATGCGATGAAAGCTGCTGCATCCAACCCGAACGGAGCTATGATGGGATTTATGGGAATGGGCATGGCTCAGCAGGCAGGAGGTATGAATGCACAGAATCTCTTTGCCATGGGCCAGCAGCAGGCGCAATCCCATCAGCAATATACCCAGGCTCCTGCCGGTCAGGCAAATACCTGGACATGCACGTGCGGGGCCCAGAATTCAGGCAAATTCTGTACAAACTGCGCTAATCCAAGGCCTTCTGCCCCAACTGGGTGGACCTGCTCATGCGGCACCTTGAATACGGGCAAATTCTGCCATAACTGTGGCAAACCCGCTCCGGGTTCCCAGCGTTTCCGCTGCGACAAATGCGGATGGGAACCTGTAAATCCTGCTCAGCCTCCTAAGTTCTGCCCTGAATGCGGGGACATATTTGACGATAAAGACAAGAATTAGGCTTTAAATAAGCAGATTGGAGATGAGGTTGTGCCTGAATTGCTTGAATACAAATGTCCCGCATGCGGCGGAGCCATCAGGTTCGACAGTGGCATTCAGAAAATGAAGTGTCCGTACTGCGATACCGAATTTGAAATGGAAACCCTGAAGGCTTATGATGAAGCCCTTAAAAACGAGAAGCCTGATGATATGGCCTGGGAGACCCAGGCCGGAAGCCAATGGTCTGAAGAGGAGGCTTCAAACTTAAATGCATATGTCTGCAAGTCTTGCGGAGGTGAAATCGTAGCCGATGCCAACACGGCCGCGACAAGCTGCCCCTTCTGTAACAATCCGGTAGTATTGGTGGGCCGTCTTTCGGGCATTCTGCGTCCCGATTACGTGATCCCGTTCAAACTGGACAAAAATGCTGCCAAGGAAGGGCTTAAGAAGCACCTGCAGGGTAAACCGCTGCTTCCGAAGATCTTCAAGGATCAGAACCGGATAGAAGAGATAAAAGGGATTTACGTTCCGTTCTGGTTGTTTAATGCAGACGTTAACGCGAACATCCGCTATAAAGCGACAAAGGTGCGCTCCTGGAGCGACAGCAACTATTACTATAAAGAAACAAGTTATTTTTCGATTTGGCGAAACGGCGATCTCAGATTCGAACGGGTACCTGTTGACGGCTCCACCAAAATGCCTGACGACCTGATGGAGTCGATTGAGCCATACAACTTCTCAGAAGCTGTGGATTTCCAGACAGCATACCTGGCGGGATATCTTGCGGACAAATACGATGTACCTGCTGACGAGAGCATAGTAAGAGCAAATGAACGGATAAGGCGCAGCACTGAGCAGATTTTTGCCTCTACCGTCCACGGTTACACCACGGTGATCCCTGAAAGCACCAATATCCGTTTGCATAACGGCAACGCAAAATACGCCCTTTATCCTGTCTGGCTTCTTAACACCATATGGAATGGCAACAGATATACTTTCGCCATGAACGGGCAGACCGGAAAATTCGTCGGTGATCTGCCGCTTGATAAGGCAGCGTATTGGAAATGGTTCTTCATGCTGACGGGAATCTTCGGTATTGCTTCGTATATCATTACATGGCTTTTGAAATTGGTGTAAGGAGGTCGGTGAGTATGAAAAAGAGATTTGCTGCAACATTATTTATACTGATTCTATGTCTGACCTCACTTATAGCATTCCCGGCTTTTGCAGACAGGGAACTTCCGCTTTTGGTTGATGACGCAGATCTTCTTTCTGCCAGTGAAGAAAGATCACTAAATTCCAGGCTGGAAAGGATCAGCGAGGAGCAGGAGTGTGAGGTGGCTATCGTAACGGTATACTCCCTGGATGGTAAGACTCCTACCGAATACGCCGACGACTTTTTTGATTACAATGGCTATGGATACGGTGTCAATGACGACGGCATCCTGCTGCTTGTAAGTATGGAATACCGGGATGTCGCTATCACTACTCATGGCTATGCAATAAAAGTCTTTACCGATGCAAGACAGGATCAAATGTACGACGAATTTTTGCCCTACTTGAGCAGCGGTGAATACAGGAAGGCCTTCTCCACCTTTGCCGATCTCTGTGAAGAATTCCTTGCCAAGTCAAAAGAGAGCTCGGCATTTTTCTCAGGAAATCGTCTGTTTGTTTCGCTAGGAATAGGTGTCTTGTTTGCCCTGATAATAACAGGAATAATGAAAGGCCAGCTTAAAAGTGTACGCTATCAGCCCGCAGCTTCTAGCTATGTAAGAAAAGACAGCCTCAACCTGAGAGTAAGCAGGGATCTTTACCTCTATTCCAGAGTCGAAAGACGGGCAAAGCCGAAGGATACCGGTTCGGGCGGATCAAGCACCCACAGATCTTCCTCAGGACGGACCCATGGAGGTTCAAGCCGAAAGTTTTAATGTGGTAACACAAGATGCTGTTCAAAAATGTATTTTGTGTCATGCTGTTCAGAACTGAACTGCATGGCAGTAATATTGTTAGTGGACAGCATCTCTCATGTATTCATAAGCAGGCATAAAAAATCATACCCTTCAGTAAGAGCTTATATGAGGGTATGATGATGCCGGAATTCCTTACGAATATTATAAATAATTTCTTAATAGCCTTTGGCGTAATAATCGGTGCCAGCATATTCGCAGGGATCGGAGCACTCATTTCCGATCAGCCTCCCATGAAAACCATGCTCGATCTGGCCGCATCGATAAAAATATGGGCTATGGCTATAGCCCTGGGAGGTACATTTTCCTCATTCAAGGCCATTGAAAAAGGTTTATTCCACGGAGAGCTCAAATATATCATCAAGCAGGCCATTTATGTGCTGACTGCGATTTTCGGGGCAAATACCGGATATGCCTTTATCAAGCTGTTGCACAAGTGCGGTGAGATATGGCACGAGTAAAGTCCAGAAAGATCGGTTATATCATCAATCTTTTGACAGGCATAATTATTGGCGCGATTTCGGGAGTCGCCATTCTGTCAGCAATAACATGCCACAGGATAGATGTCCTGTACGAAAGGATCGCAGCTTTGGAGAACACCATCCTCGATAAGAACGCAAAGCTTGAAAATCTTGAAAAATCCATCAACTCAAAAAAATTCGTCCTGAAGGATATCGAGGTCATGCTTCTATTTGAGAAGGACAGCCTGGATGAACTTGAAACGATGCATATCAAAAAAACAGTTAAAGAAAAATACAGTGTTTTACTGGGTAGTGAAGTCAAGAGCATCGATCCGGAACTTATCGTCCTTATAATCGATAACAGGATACTCAAAATGAACGGCAAAGAATTCCGGCTCCGTGTCAACAGACTTATACTCACAGAGACCCTGAAGCTCTGGATAGATGTCGGTATGATAGAATAATGTGCTCCCCTGTGTTTAAAAAGAAATATGGTTGGTATAAATATTTAAAATCAATAAAAGGAGGGCTTTGAATGTCTATAGTCTGGACTCCTAAATTATCGGTTGGTGTCGATCGGATCGATGAACAGCATAAAATATGGTTTGAAAAGGCAGATGAGCTTTTTGAAGCCGGAAAGCAAAAAAGGGCCAAAGAATACATCGTTACGATGTTCGATTTTCTGGACGATTATACAAAACAGCATTTCCGTGATGAGGAAGCTTATATGGAAGAGATAGGCTACCCTGAAATCGATGCCCAGAAGAAAGCGCATGCGGCATTTATTGAGAGCCTGGCTAAACTGAAGAAAGATTACAATGAATCAGGAGGCAATATCCTTCTTATAGTCAACGCCAACAAAATGATCATCGACTGGCTGACCAAGCACATAACAAACATGGACACAAAGATCGGAGAGTATGCCAGGACTCTGAACAAGTAATAAATAGATAGAGTTTTATGGAGTCAGGTTTTTGTTAATGCCTGGCTTCCTTTTGTCCCGTATGTAAAGCAGGATGTGGCCCAGATAGCGGAGAGAGCCGTCAACATTCTGATCACTCAAATGGAGCAGGGCTACAGGGTCTTCAGCGAAAAAGTCCCTGCTGCATTTATAAGGGATGTTACCTATCCGTTGCCCTTTGGCATTGAAAGTCTTTGAACAATGAAGAAATGAAAAAAGGTCCACCTGGATTTCAGGCGGACCTGTCTTTTCAGTCTTTGATTTTTACTCTGTTTGTGCCATCTTCTCTTTATAGTGGTGAGCCTGCTCGAGCATCATGTCCTTGACCTTCATAAGGCGTGTCAGGTTTCCGCGTTCATTTTCGTCAAGCTTCATGACAATATACTTAATGGTCTCTTCAAGGCTTGGAATCATGACATATTCAAGAGCATTGACACGGCGACGGGTCTTTTCGATCTCATCGGCCATAAGCTGTGCGGTTTTTTCGAGCTCAGCCAGTCTCAGCAAATGGGGTGTTACCTTCTGAAGAGCTACCATTGCTCCGTCAAGCTCACCCGATGTGGAAGCAAAGCCATATGGGAATATATCATCACCCGTCTGTCCTTCAGTTGAAAATTCGAAAACCGGGACTTTAACACTCATGATGTTTTTGGAGGATGCTTTCAGCGTGACCTTCTGTTTAGGGAAAATCAGCGCTTCCTCAAGATGGGTGTCGCTCATCAAGGCACGGGCCATTACGAACCGGGAATAGACATCCTTCAGCATTTCCTCCACAAGCTCACGTTCTTTCCGGTTTTCCCTGACAATAGCAAGGAACTTCTTCATGAGTTCATCGCGCTTGTCCTTCAGCAGCTTGTGGCCCCGTCTTGCCGTCCTGAGCTTTCTTTTCAGATTTGTAAGCACCATTCGGGTGGGATTTACATTAAGCCTTGCCATGGTTTACTCCTTTGTCATGGATTTTTCTGGTTTATGTGTGATAGTCAGTGCACATTAACCGTCAGAGACTACTGAAAAGATTCTTCGGTCGCTTTCGCTTCCTCAGAATGACATATAACGTATTATCGTAAGCTCTTTGATATCCATCAATCCTTTTTGGGATAATATTTTTCAATATATTCAGGTCTAATACGCTTGAGTTCGGCAGGAGGCAGTATGGATAGCAGCTCCCAGCCCAGGTTCAGTGTCTCCTCGATGCTCCGGTCGGTATTGTATCCCTGCGATACGTAACGCTGTTCAAATTCATCGGAGAATATCGCATACAGCTTGTCGATATCGGTCAGAGCAGCTTCACCAAGTATGGCTGCCAGCTCTTTGCTGTCCTTTCCTCTTGCATATGCGGCAAACAACTGGTTCATTGTATTGGCGTGATCTTCACGGGTTTTCCCTTTCCCTATTCCCTTATCCTTCAGACGTGAAAGTGAAGGCAGAACGTCGATGGGAGGAGTAAGGCCTTTCTTGTGGAGTTCACGGCTCAATATGATCTGCCCCTCTGTGATATAACCGGTGAGGTCAGGGATCGGGTGAGTCTTGTCATCCTCGGGCATCGTAAGGATGGGGATAAGAGTTATCGAACCTTTCTTGTCCTTCATGCGGCCTGCGCGTTCATACAATGTAGCCAGGTCGGTATACAGATAACCGGGATAGCCGCGGCGCCCCGGAACCTCCTTGCGGGCTGCCGATACTTCACGCAGAGCTTCGGCGTAATTTGTTATGTCAGTTATGATTACCAGTACGTGCATATCTTTTTCGAATGCCAGATATTCAGCGGCTGTCAGAGCCATACGAGGAGTTGCGATACGCTCGACTGCCGGGTCATTGGCAAGATTCATGAACAGTACCGCTCTTTCGATAGCGCCTGTTCTCTTGAAGTCACTGACAAAGAAGTCAGCTTCTTCAAAGGTTATTCCAACTGCCGCAAACACAACGGCGAATTTGCTGTCTGTTCCGATAACCTTTGCCTGACGGGCTATTTGTGCTGCCAGATCTGCATGCGGCAGACCTGAAGCCGAGAAGATAGGAAGCTTCTGACCTCTTACAAGGGTATTGAGCCCGTCTATAGCCGATACGCCGGTCTGGATAAACTCATTGGGATAATCTCTCGCAGTCGGGTTCATAGGCAGGCCGTTTATGTCCAGCCTTTTTTCAGGAATAATGGCCGGTCCGCCGTCGATAGGCTTTCCAAGTCCGTCGAATACCCTTCCCAGCATTTCCTCCGAAACCGGGAGTTCAAGATTGCGTCCCAGGAAGCGAACCTTGCTGGTGGATAAGTTAATGCCAACGGCGTTTTCAAAGAGCTGTACCAGCGCGGTGTTCCCGTCTACCTCCAGAACCCTGCAGCGTCTGATTTCTCCGTTGCCAAGCTCTATCTCACCCAGTTCGTTATAAGTAACGCCTTCAACATTACGAACCAGCATCAACGGACCGGCAACTTCAACTATTGAACGATATTCCTTAAGCATTAAGCTCTTCTCTCCTTCCTAACGCGAACCTGAGGTTCGCATCAGACATAATTCATTCGAATTTTGGTACGTCGCAAATTGAATCCTTCAATTTGCACCAAAGTTATTTATAGTAGTTGAGATCTGTTTCCGCAGCAGATGAACATATATTTATTTATAAAGTGCTTCGATCTGTCTGGACAGCTCTGCCTCTATCTCGTCAAATGGCCTGCTTCCCTCTTTCTGCGGGATCAGTTTCATACGGCTGATCCTTTCTCTTACTGGTATTGCAAAGAGGTCGTTTATATCAACACCCTTCTTAACAGCCTCCTGTGATTTCTCGTAGAATGCCAGAATGATCCTCAGCATTCTGTACTGCTTTTCGAGTGTCGTATAGGTGTCATCTTCGTTGAAGGCATCCTGCTGCAGATAATCCTCACGTATGGATCTTGCAGCCTCAAGGGTCACTCTGTCTGCAGGAGAGAGCGCATCGATACCGACCAGCTGTACGATTTCCTGAAGCCCTGCCTCCTCCTGGAGGATACGCATCGTATCAGTCCTCAGTCTGTTCCATTCCCTTGATATGTTCTCACGATACCAGTCTGAAAGCTTGTCCTGATAGAGGGAATAGCTCTGCAGCCAGTTTATGGCGGGGAAGTGTCTCTTGTAGGACAGATTATAGTCGAGGCCCCAGAAAACCTTAACTATTCTTAAGGTTGCCTGTGACACAGGTTCCGAGATATCGCCGCCTGGAGGTGATACGGCTCCTATTGCACTTATTGAACCGACCCTGTTATCTGCTCCAAGGGTTTTTACCTTACCAGCCCTTTCATAGAACTGGGCAAGACGTGATGCCAGATAAGCCGGATAACCTTCCTCACCCGGCATTTCCTCCAATCGTCCTGACATTTCGCGGAGAGCTTCAGCCCAGCGGGATGTAGAGTCTGCCATCAGAGCCACCGAATAACCCATATCCCTGAAGTACTCGGCTATGGTTATTCCTGTATAGATCGAAGCTTCGCGGGCAGCAACAGGCATGTCAGAGGTGTTGGCTATAAGTACTGTTCTTTTCATAAGGGGATGTCCGGTTTTTGGGTCCTTCAGTTCCGGGAACTCCATAAGAACGTCTGTCATTTCATTACCGCGCTCACCGCAACCTATATAGACCACCAGATCGGCTTCTGCCCATTTTGCGAGCTGATGCTGCACAACGGTCTTGCCACTTCCGAAAGGACCGGGAATCGCAGCAACTCCTCCTTTTGCGATCGGGAAGAGGGTGTCGATTATTCTTTGTCCTGTGATAAGCGGTGTATCAGGCGGCAGCTTCTCCCTGTATGGTCTTTCTTTACGGACCGGCCATTTCTGCATCATGGTCAGTTCTCTGATATTGCCGTTTTTATCCCTGACCCTGGCGATGATCTGCTCTATGGTGAACTTTCCGGATCCGATTGATTCAAGAATTCCTTCCACGCCATATGGAACCATGATCCTGTGCTGGAAAACCTCATTCTCCTGGACGGTTCCTATGATGTCGCCGGCCTGGACCGCATCCCCGGCTTTTTTTACCGGAACGAAATCCCATTCTTTTTCCCTGCTCAATGCAGGGATTTTGATACCCCTGGTTATATTGTTTCCTGAAACATTGCGCATTGTTTCAAGAGGCCTCTGTATACCGTCGAAAATATTCTCAATCAGCCCAGGCCCCAACTCGACACTCAAAGGAGCATTGGTCGATACGACCGGTTCGCCCGGACCCAGCCCTGAGGTTTCTTCATAAACCTGAATAGAAGCCTTGTCCTCACGGATCTCAAGGATCTCTCCTATCAGTTTCATTTCAGATACATGCACAACGTCCAGCATGTTGCAGTCACGCATATTTTCGGCCACAACCAATGGTCCTGACACTTTGACGATTCTGCCTTGATTCATATCTGTTCCAATCCTTTCGAACATCCGGACTGACCCGGATCTGAATTTTGTTAAATCTATTCATTATGAGCTAAGATATCAGCTCCAACCGCTTTCTCGATGCTTTCCTTTACGAATCTCTTCCCTATCCCCAAGGATCCCTTGCTGCCGGGAATAAGTATGATTGCGGGAAAATAACTGCTTCTGTATCTTGATATCTCATCCATTATGTCCACAGCCGTATCCTCTGTAATGTATATAAGGGCATAACCATCTTCTGCAAGGCTGTTAAGGAGGCCGGCCTTTTCATCTTTGCTTCCGGTGGTGGGATATATGTCGAAACCTATTGCCTTGAATCCAAGGATACTGTCTTTGTCTCCCATAACTGCGATCTTATGCATAACCCAACCTCAGCCTTTCTCTTATAGTTTCCCTTGGAATCTTATTCATAACGCCTGTGATGATCAAACGGGCATTCTTGATTTCAGTTTCCTTGAAAAACAAATACCCTATGACAGGCTCTATTCCCATGGTGACAAATTTGCTTTCCTTAAGAAAATGCATTATATAATCATCCAGGATCTTCTCGACCTCCGAAATGCCGTCGGGTTTACCTATTGCCTCCGACAATTCGGCAGCAAGCTTCTCCCGGCCAAGGCTTTTCAGGACTTCAAAAAGTTTGTCCAGCCCCTTGTTTTCCATCTCTTCGAATAATTTGCTGCTGAAGCTTCCTCCTTTAACCCATGCCTTCCGGATAAAATCTCCAGGCTTGTCAAGTAGTCTGGATCTTATCAGGATACGCAGGTTTGCCGTGTCGATAAGCATGTCGGTGAGTCTGACCAAAAATGGATCTTCACTTGCTTTTGCATCGGCAGCCATATCCCTGAAGCAAGCTTTGTCCATCAAAAAATCTATCATCTGGGGATCGCCTGAAGCATTGAAGGCCTCAAGACTTTCCAGGATCGCCCGACTGAAAACTTCAGGAAGCTCTGTAAGTTTTCTACCCACGATCAGTTTCTGAAGCCTTGCAGGTTCAATGGTTCCCAGCTTAGACAGGCTATCGCCGGCTTCGATTTTCAGTGCCTCAGCCTTCAGAATCAGTTTAGCATTCAGATAATCATATCTTTTTCTGAACAGGTCGATAATCTGCGGGTCCGGAACCATCCTGCCGATCAAGTCATAGGTCTCCTCAAGTTCAGCCGAAAGGACAGCATCAAGGTTTTCAGCCTCACCTTTCCTGCCGTCGGTCTGCTCGCTGCCATATCCTGATTCGACCATTATTTTAACCGCATCAGAATAGTCCTTTATTTCAAAAAGACGTTCCAGCTTGTTACGGCTTAAAAGCTTCTGCTCCCTGGCCCTTATTCGTGCTGTTGCGTATGCATAATCCTCTTGCTTGACTCTGGCCATATAGACTCCTTTTCCTTTGCTTTATTCCAGCCTGAGCATGGCTTCACTGTTCCCCGAACAATATGGCGGCGACCTCAGCCTCCAGATTTGGCCTTGCCATGTTCAGCAAAACCTCCAGGGTACAATTTATCTCCATTTCACCATACCTGATGACAAAACCGCCACAGGAACTCAAGTCTTCCTCTGCCAGCTTCAGCATGGCTTTTTTGCCCATGGTCCTGAATTTTGCGTTTACCCTGTCAACGAATTGCTTTCCCAGACGCTGTTTATCTTTTTTATTCATAACGATATCGCCTTCTTCATCTTTAGCCGCCTTTAAGATTACGTCTTCCATGAAGAGGCTGTATTTGTCGTCAGGCAGACCGGCAATTTTCGTAAGAGCAGCTGAAAAAGCTTCGTCGATCGCGTCCTGACGCATTTTCAAAACATTCTTTTTATCATCCATCTCACATGCGGCACGAAAACGCTGCTTATAAAGAACTGCTTCTTCCTTCGCATTTTCGGTCATTATCGCCACACGCTGAAAAGCCTGTTTTTCAGCGTCCTTAATGATGGCCTGGGCTTCGAGCTTCGCATCTTCAATGATTTTTTCAGCTCTTTTCCTGGCATCATCTATGATTCTTTCCTTTATTTTTTCGGCTCCATTCATTTTTTAAGCCCCTTTTTTACTTATTGCGCAATAACACTCTGATCAGCTTAAACTTTACCAAGCATGATAATCGATACAACAAGGCTGAATATAGCAAACAGCTCAACCATGGTCGCATAGATTATCGCATTGAAGAGTCCGCCGGGTCTCTTTGCAACCAAATGGATACCGGAGGTTGCCACTTTTCCCTGATATACTGCGGAGTACCAGCCGACTATACCCATTGGAAGTCCGATTATAAATAAGGATAGTCCCTGGGACAGTGTCATGTCGCCGCTGATTTTGCCAAGGATCATGTTTGCAATGACAAAACCATAGATTGCCTGAGTTGAAGGCATAGCCTGCAAAATCATGGTAGCGGTAAATCTTTTTGGTTCCTCCGCTACTACTCCTGCAGCAGCCTGACCGGCTATTCCACAGCCCCTCGAAGAGCCAAGAGCTGCGAGCAGAAATGCTATTGCTGCTCCGAAGATCGCATAAACCTGAGGGTTCATAAATAAACTTGAAAATTTTAATTCTGGCATTTAAGTAATCCTCCTATTGTATAATTAAATTTATTTTACTCCGGCTTTCGTACCGGACTTGAGCAATGCGGACAATTCAGTATCAATAACTATATATTCGGTGTCGGCTCTCAGGGGCTTGAAAGCTTCCCCGCCGCCTTCCAGGAATTTACCAAAGAATTCAAGGAACTGAAGCCTGCACGAATGGACGAAGGCACCCAGTGCATTCAATGCGAAGTTCAGAGTGTGTCCAAATAACAATATGAGAGTAACCACGATATACCTGAGTATGAGATTTCCACCCATCTGCATGCCGAGAGTGTTCACTATGTCTCCTATGATTGCAGAGGCAAGCCCCAGCGCAAGGATCCTCGTATAGGACAGGCAGTCGCTGAAAAATGATATTATGCCATAGAGGCTTGGCAATCCTCCGAATATCTTCCCGAAAATATTCTTTGATTTTCTTCCCCTTGTAAGCAGAACCAGGATTACCCCGACTATAAACACCTTATATCCAAGCTGAACGACAGGACTTGATGCAGGTATGGACAAACCCGGTGCATAAGGCAATAGCGACATGATAAAGCCTGTCAGCATTATATAGTCGAAGCCCACATCAAAAACAGCATCCAGAATACCGCTTCGGCGTGCGATATTCAAAGCCTTCATAAATAATCCGGTATACATATGGATTATACCTATAAGTATCGAATATGACATCATCAGCTCGGGCTTTTCTGTCGGAACTATCCAGAGAGCGGTCTTTGTAAGAGAACCTATGCCAAACCAGCTTCCAAAAAGGGCTCCTGCAAGCATGGTCGACAGGCCGCAGTAGAACAGAAGCTTTATAAAATTCTTTGTGGCTTGCTCCATCCGGTACTTCAACAGAATATATCCCGTTATCAGGGAAATTATCAGCCCGTAGCCGCCATCCCCAAGCATTAAACCATAGATGAATATATAAAACGGAAATGTAACTAAGCTGGGATCGAGTTCAAGACTGGAAGGTACTCCGTACATACTGATGACCGGAGAAATAGACTCCACGGCGGACCTGTTTCTGAGCAGCACCGGAAATTCTTCGTCTTTAGCAGGCTCTTCTATTTCCACAGCACAGCAAAAGCGACCGTTGAGATAATCCCGGATCTTGTCGGAGTACTCAGCAGGAAGCCAACCCTTCATAAGGAAAGCAAACTCGGTGGAAATCAGGCGTGATTTTGCTTCTGTCCTTGCTCTTTCGATTTGAAAGCTGTCATAAACCACTTCAAGAGCTTCCCTCTCCCGGGCGAGCTCTACTATCCGTGAAAGAACTGCCTGCCGTGCTTTTTCCAAATCTGCGCGCTTCTTATCCAGATGCTCAAGAGTTTCTCCCGCAGTTCCGCAGGCATCTCTGATGCTTATTTTGTTCCAGTTCCAATTCCGGAGAATGTTCATTATTTCGGATTCGTTTTCCTTCAGACCGATCACGGCAACATAGTGCCTGTCTTTTTCACTTCGGGCAACTAAAATTTCAGACTCCGGGAACTCCTGACTTAGTGTTTCCCTAACAATATTGACATCGGCACTTCCGGAAATGCTGCCTGTATGGCAAAAGGCATATCCGGTATATGATACATTAAGAGGCAGATCCAGATCGATCCACGGCTTAAGCGAATCGGCAAGACTGTTCAGGCGGTTTTCATCACTTTTCAGCTTCATAAGCTCCTCTTCGCATGATATGACTCGCCCGGCTGTTACAAGTACCGAATCCCGCAGCTTTGCGACTTCGTTATAGTCCTTTTCAGCAACAACCCTTCTTGCAGAGAACAAAGGCTTCCTGACGGGAGCGTAGATGTCAATGATGTCTATGGCCTTAGCAAGCATCGACAAATTTGAATCTATTTTCTTCAGTTCATCCTGTACGTTCACATTTCGGGCTTTACCGCAAATTTCGCTGTCCGGTTCTTCCTGAGTGATTTCCACAACCCCCAGATCCATTAAAGATTTAAGCAGTTGTGAACCTTCTTGTTTAAGCCCCAGCACAGTGATCTTGTTCATTTTTACTACTGCCACGAGCTGTTCACAACCTTTCCGAAAATGAAATCAACAGCTTTGTCAAGCTTCTCCCTTGACCTCTGCCTGAACAGTTCGTCAGCTTCCTTTCGGGCGTCCAGGCTTTTTTTGCGCTCATTGAGAGCAGCAGCTCTGGCCTCATCAAATATCGCTTTCGTGATTTCCTCACCCTGACCGAAAGCTTCTTCGATAACAGATTCGGCTTTTTTCCTGGCTTCCGATACGATATTCAGAGCCTCCTGCCTGGCCTCGTTTTCTATCCTCAAGGCTTCCTCTTCACTTTGGATGATTTCCTGCAGAATGTTTCCCATTAGTTCCCTCCCAATGCTTAAATCTTCGTCACGCAATTTCTACCACCATTTTTTGATTTATATAGCGCTTCGTCAGCTTTTCTTATCACATCGAAGCAGGTTTTCAACATATCTGTTTTCTGTGCCAGTCCGATACTGACCGTTATGTTGATTTTACCCTTTCCTTTTGAAGACATCATCTTATGCTTGTCCGGTTTTTCCGGAGGTCTGTTGTCGGCCCTCAGGATGAAAGGCCTACGTTCGATCGCCCTGCGCATGCGCTCCAGCAAAGGCATAATATCATTATAGTTTGTTCTGGAGAAAAGAACAACAAACTCCTCTCCACCGTAGCGGAACACTTTTCCGGGCCCCGAATATTTGGCGAGGACCGAGGCTACCATCTTAAGGACCTCATCACCTACATCATGTCCATAAGTGTCATTTATATGCTTAAAATGGTCCAGATCGACCATTGCGATCGCGTACTTCTTATTCCCCAGCTTCAACAGTTCCTGCTCAAGTGCCCGGCGGGAATAAACGCCTGTCAGAGTATCATAGAACGCCAATGAATAAGATACATCAAACAGTGCTATCACTACAATGACAAATATTGCCGATGTGAATATGGAAACCAGAAGTATCCTGTTTGCAAAATACAGGGACAAAACAGAGGTTATAAGTACCGCCACATAAATGATGTTCATGTTTATATTTTTCAGGATATAGCATGACAGCAGAAGTCCGACAGAGATTATATATACTACCACAGCGGGTATCTTTATCCCCACGAACCTTTCATCCATGCCGGCATTTGCTGGTATGCCCGATTTGCTCATCATGTTGACAAATATCCATATAAGCTGTACTGAAATGACCAAAGCTTTTTTTCTCCCATACGAGCTCAGTATCCCTCTTTCTTTGGAAAAACCAAGCCACAGTGCATTTACGGGAAGCAGGATGCTGACCATCGTGACTACCTCGGTAAGCATAGGCAGACTCTTTTGTGAGACGACTATAAAAATATAAGTAACGAGAATAAAGCACACCAGATAGAAAGAATTGCTGTTCTGATACCAGATGCTCATGAACAGAGCCAGCAGAGCGATAATATAAGGTACCACCTTAATCAAAGATTGGACAGCGTCACCGTAGAACTCCGATTTCGAGGCCAGAGCCCAAGCGACCAAAAGCACTATTAAAGGTGCCAGTATTGTCATCAATCTTCGCATTTATCCTGAGTACCTTCCTTGTTATTAATGCATCACAAAAGGCATATAACCATAATTTTATTTTAACATTGTTACAAATTAATGCAATACACGCGGGAACAACAACAGAATTATGTTTTACTTAGATGTTTGCTTTGCTATAATATTTATCCAAATAATCTATGATTAAAACAAAGGAAGGACTTTCGCCCTTCCTCTCAGCATCTATGATCTTCCGCACCTGCAAGATCGAATTTCTGCGGCGGGAAGAACTGGTCCAGCGGGAATTCGATGGTGTCAAAGATGTCGCAAGGATTCTCATCTGTGGAAGTAGTGCATTCCTTGTTGGGGTAGCAGAAATTGAAGGCAGGAATCAAAAGCTGAACAAGGCGCACAAGCTTTATGATCGAGAATATACCCAGAGTGACCACAACTCTTCTTTGCGGTCCTATCAGAGCATTTACCTCGCTTCTGTCATCATCGCATCCGCAATGGTGGTGTTTATCATGTACCCTTTTGATGCGGGTATTCAGAACCAGGGGCTCGGCAACCTCAACCTTGATGATCGGGAGATTATCCTGCTCTATCAACCCTCCGCAGCCATCGTTGCAGCCTTCGCAGGTCAGAGGCAAAGGCTGGTTCACATCCACACTCCTGAAGATCTTGACTTTTCCTTCCGATCCAAAGAGAATTACGGTCTTTGAGAACCATACATAACCTACCTTTGGCGAAGAGTTCACGATATTGCCGGTCACATCCTTGTAGCAGAATTCGACCACTACACGGATCTTATAACGTACATTAACAGTGAAGAAGCCTCTCTTGAAGGGAACATCTTCCAGATCAGCCAATACTGCCACTACTTCCGCATCTTTCGTTTTTACCTTTATTGCATTGTTGATGAGGTCCTGTACATTATCTACGAAATCTACTACCGCATCTTCAACGCAATCTTTTTCACGGCAATTGTCATATACTTTTTCTACATGAACACATACGGCTTCCCGTAGTTTGCATATGTCTTCGCCGCATATCAGCCCCGGAACCACTTGATCTTTGCAGCCCATTTTATCGGTCCTCCATTTCAGAATATTTGCCTTCACATTGTCATAATATGCCTTTTAGTTTAATTGGTTACTGAGAGTAATATTAACTCCGGGATATAAATATGAATTAGTAGTGACAAGCAGATTTTATCTGCACTCCCGGATCATTCATGCAAAAGGGGGTTGAGCAGCGTGCCCTCCAACGAAAACATAAGGCATCTGTTAAGGAACAGCATGGGTATCACAACATGCATATGGTATAAAAACGGTCTCTTTATGAGTATGCTTGATAAAGAAAACAAATGGGGCCCTCCTTTTTTATTGTCTGATATCGCTACCAGTGATTTTTCGGCGCTATTGGATTCCACCGATACGATCAGCGCCTGCTTCGTTGATTACAGTGGACGGCTTTTATATATGAATGCATGTGAAGAAAGAAAGGAGCCCACAGTGCTTCTTGAGAGCAGGATCATCGGCAGTTCCCCTTACAATGTACGACTTGTGGAGGCCGATGGTTACAGCCACGTGTTTTATGTCGTATCTCACAACAGGAAACAGCTTCTGGCATACCAGCCAATAAATCAGCGAAATTCGATGCCCGAGGTCGAGGGAATAATAATACGCGAAGGCAAGAACTATGCAGTCTGCTCTGATGAGACCAACATACATCTGTTTTTTGTCACCGATGTCCAGGGGATAAGTCTCCTTGTACACAGAAAAATATATGACGGAAAAGCCTCCAAGCCTGTTACGACGCCATTCCCTTACAGTCCTTCGCTTCGTCTTCAGGCTGTAGTTTCCGACGACGGGCCTGTATATGTGCTGGCTTCGCCTGACGAAGGCAATGACACAAGTGTCATATTCAAGTACGATCCGGTACTCAATAAGTTCTCAAAAGGACTGGAGGTTTTCAGCGTAGCCTCAGGCCAGGGAAGCGACAGCCTGATCCTGGTGAACAATATTCCTTATGTGGTCCGGTCATTAAAGGCATCCTTTATTCTGGCAAGGATAAACCGCAGCATGAAGAACGTGGCGGAAGAAACAAGGATCGATCTGTCGGGCAGGGATATCCCGCTGAAATGCAAATTCCAGTCAACATATAAAAAAGACAGGAATTTTAAATGCGATATGACTTTCATGCTTTTTGGCAACGGCCTTAGTTTTCCGTTCGACATAAAAACTCTTTCCATGCAGAAAAACGAAAATCTTTCAGATGACAAAGAAATCCTGAATGAGCGGATACGTGAACTGGAAGGCCGCATCGAATTTCTGGAGAATACCATCAGGGAACTCTTAAGACCATAGACAGGGAACTATTCCCCCTATGTTCATTACTTGTCAGGATACCCGACAGACAGGTGAACCGTCCAAACCTCCGCTCTTGATGCCATCCCGCCTATATGTTAGCATATTGTTATAATCAATCATTTTTAAGGAGAGACAATTAATGGGAATCATTTTCTGCGTGGCAGCATTCATAGTACTTGCTACTGCATCAGCATGTGCATTTATATTCATAAGTCGCAGCATCAATCATAAATGGTTCGATTCCCCTCCATCAGAAGGAAAATTTGCAGACTCAAATGGAAAAAAACTGTTTTATCGTGTCAAAGGCCAGGGCGGAGCCGTTGTTGTCGTACTTGGCGCCATCGGGGGTTCCCAGGCCGAATGGTGGTACATCCAGAATGAAATAGGCCAAAAATGCCGGATCATAACCTTTGATCGTCCCGGGTTCGACTGGAGCAAATCGGAAGAAATCGATGTAAAATCTTTTGACGCTGTATCTGAAGAGATAAAACTCATACTTAAATTCGAAAAAGTAAGAAAGCCCGTCTATCTTGTCGCCTATGGAACGGGAGCTTTTTACGCGCGGCATTATGCAATGAGCAACCCTGACAAAGTATTGGGGATCCTCCTTGTAAACCCCATGCCGTTCCGTTACGCGGAATGGAAGGAAGCAGTCAAAAACATCGATGAATGTCCAGATCTGACCGAAACTGCGAAAAAAAGAAAAAAACTGGCCTCAACAGGAATATACAGACTTATGCCGCCATTCAGGGGCTATAAGCTGGACAAGCGTTACAAGCGCCATATCATTGAGCATTACAGCAGAACTGCCAACTATGATGCCATGATCAACGAACTGGAACAGATCGAACTGGCTTTGAACGAGTCAGCAGCATGCAGCAGCTTTCCGGAGATCCCCGTAAGGATCCTGTTCCCATCCAGCGAATCACTGATACGCAATTGGGTAAGGAGCGGGATCAGCGAGTATTCTGCGCGGCAGCTCCAAAGAGTATATGAAGATCTGTCGAAAGACCTTTTGAAAATATCCCCCTGCACGTCTTCGACTGAAGTTATGGGTTCGGGCGAATACATCCATTTAAGCAAACCTGAGATAGTTGTTCAGGAAATCCGAGAAATGGTTTCGGCGAAAAAAAGGAAAAAATGATGTAAAAACGACAATAAAAACAAAGGAGACTTCTAAGTCTCCTTTGCCCCAAGATGCCGTTCACCTATTTTGACACCTGGCACTCACCAGGTGGGTGCCCTGTTGTGCATTTCACATTTCCACCGCCGTTGCAAACAGCTTTAGCTGTTTGTCGGAATTAGCTTGTGGCCTATGCTACGTGCACAAACCGGCGGGCTCCCTTGTCACATATAGCAGGTTCAAAATTAAGGCATCACGCACATCTCAGGATATTTCAACTGTCTTCATTATACCATATCGTTATTTCTTACTCAACATGAACAAATTGACACATCAGCCAAAACTATGATTATATCAGCATATTGACGAGTCGTTCATATATCATTATATGCTATCGCTGCATCTCGGTTAAATTCCTCCAGTACCTTACCGGCATGAAACTTCTCTGAAGCCTCGGATTTTTTCTGCTCTCTATCGATATTGCCTTGAAGTACTTTTTCCATAGAATTTCAAACTCGCTGTCATTCTTGTAATCGGCAGGAATCATTATATCATCGGTCGTATAGACCACCTGCCTGGTATCGAACAGGGCTGAGAAGTTCCTTTTGGCGTCATGAATTATCCAGGGCTGGTCGGATAACCTCTCTGCAAAATGGTCTGCTATAAGCATCACTATGTTGTTATCCGGTTCCATACGCGCATAGTATATACCGTTTTTCAATTTATTAAACCTGAGAATTCCTGTAAACAGGTGGGCTTCTTTTGATACTTTCATGGACAGATCGTTTATCAGCCGGACATCAGGGTTCTGAATGAATGAGATTACATTCCTGCCTAACTTCAGACCGATCCTGACATATCTGTAGATTGCCGTCCCAATATCATGATACTCGCTCAACCATGCTTTATAAATCGTCTCCAGAACTTCCTGGGACATTTTCTCAATTATGGCCTTGTACACCCTGTCTGCCTTCTCCTGGCATGTTCCTATAGTCCTGACATTGAAATCAAGGGATGTCTGAAACCAGTCTCCGGTCATGATGCCTTCAGGTTCCTCTTTATTTCTGTATGCTTCGAATACGGCAGTCAGAATGCCTTCAAAAGTGCCGTCGGTAACATAGATCATATCAGCTCCTCCTGTTTAAATATGAAGGGACGTGTACAGCACGCCCATGGTCATGGACAGAATATTATCTGCTGCCTATGAGGATTCTTCGGTCGCTATGCTTCCTCAGAACGACAATTATCCGGTGCTCCCGAACATGAAGATCTGACCAGGTATGCCTTTTGGAGGCTTTTCCTCGGACAGGACCGGATAAAGGTCTTCAGTATCTATATCGATGCCGCCATAGTATTTTCCCTGGCATGTAATAAAATAACGTGCCCTTTTGAGAACAACTCTCATTCTTTTCAGGTCCTCATAGGACAGCGGAGCGATCCGCCTCGCTCTTACGATCTTCTCGGCCATTTTATACCCTATTCCGGGAACCCTCATGAGCATTTCGGGAGGCGCTTTGTTGATCTCGACTGGAAACTTGTCCAGATTGCGTAATGCCCAGTCACATTTAGGGTCCACCCGTATATCAAAGTTGCTGTGGCTTTCGTCAAGAAGCTCTTCTGCTCTGAAGCCATAAAACCTCAGCAGCCAGTCAGCCTGGTAGATCCTGTGCTCACGCAGAAGAGGAGGGCTCGTTGTTATTGCCGGCAGGTTAGAATCGGCATTCACAGGCACATAGGCCGAGTAATACACCCTCTTGAGCTTATATCTATCATACAGATTCTGGGTCAGATTCAGTATCGTAAGATCGCTGTCCTTTGTGGCTCCGACGATGAGCTGGGTCGTCTGACCGGCAGGGACGAACATTTGCCTCTTTTTGTATATAGTCAGCTCGCTTGATCCCTGTATTTGTTCTTTTAAATATGACATAGGCCTTATAATGGATTGGTGGTCCTTCTGCGGGGCAAGCAGCTTAAGCCCTTGTATGGAAGGAAGCTCGATGTTCACACTCATCCTGTCTGCCAGAAGCCCTGCCTGATATACCAGGCTCAAGTCGGCTCCGGGAATGGATTTGATATGTATATAGCCGTTGAACTTATGTTCATACCTGAGCTTTCTTAGTGTTTCGATCATAAGCTCCATCGTGTAATCGGGACTTTTGATGACAGCCGAGCTTAAAAACAGGCCTTCTATATAATTGCGCCTGTAAAATTCTATTGTAAGTGCGCAGAGCTCGTCCGGAGTAAAGCTGGCTCTCCTGATGTCATTGCTGATGCGGTTCACACAATATTTGCAGTCATAAATGCAGCAATTGCTGAAAAGGACCTTCAACAGCGAAATGCAGCGCCCGTCATCAGACCAGCTGTGACAGATTCCGGCAATGGCGGCATTGCCCAGCTGGCCTTTTTTATTTGCACGGTTGCTGCCGCTTGATGAGCAGGAAACATCATATTTTGCCGAATCGGCGAGTATCTGGAGCTTATCGAGCAGCCGCATAAACCCTCCCAAACATATGTTCTTTTATCAATTATATCATAAACCGATTTAAAAGAATATATGTTTGGATAAAGTAACCTGAAAAAATACAATGAAGTGTTTATAATGTTCTGAAGCCCTTTCCGATTATTTCGGATGAGCTTGTTATCGTTATGAACGCGTCTTTGTCGACTTTACGGATGAAATTCCTCAGTTCCACAGCCTGTCTTCTGTCCATGACAGAGGTTATTATGTGCTTCTCCTCATTGGTGAATGCGCCCCTTGCAGTATGTATGGTCGCGCCACGATGTATGTTCTTTATTATATATTCCTTTATAGGTTCCGGATTGCTGCTTACAATGACCAGTTGTTTTTTAAGGTTGAAGCCCTCGATGACCGTATCGATCAGGAATCCTTTGAGGATCAGCCCCAAGATCGAATACATACCTATCTGTATGCCATAGACGAATCCGGCAACTATCGTTATCAGGAAATCGGAACCCAACAGCGCTTTACCTATATCTATATCTGTGTATTTGTTCAGTATCTTCGCTATTATATCGGTTCCTCCCGTAGAACCGTTGAGATTGAAAACTATCGCGGATCCTATAGCTGGAAATCCTATCGAAAAGAACAACTCCAGAAGCATATCTGAGGTAAGCGGTTCTGTCAGAGGGTAAAGAATATCCAAAACCCATACCATACCCGACAATGCAATGCTTGAATAAATAGTCTTCCCTGTAAAATCCCTGCCTATCAGGACAAGCCCCAGAAGTATGAACAAAATGTTGATGATCAGCATCAGCGGTCCTACACTCAGGCCGGGAACGAATCTGTCGGCGATAATCGCCATGGCGCTTACACCCCCGGTGGCAAAGTGATTGGGAACTTTGAAGAAATGAATGCCAACTGCCACAAGAAATAGTCCGAAATTAATGATTAAAAAATCCCTCACACGTTTCACTTGGTCCACCCCGTAAATAAATCAAGCTTTTAAGATTTCTTTCAGTGTTTTGTGCTTTCCACCTTTTTCAGGTCCATCATACCTTTATGGGATGGAAGACATCTTAAGTTGACCCCTGATATTATGGCAGGCGCTCCCGCTTCATGCACAACGATATGGTTATCCTCGGGAATGATCACCTCATCGCCCCGGTTGGTATGGGTAAACACTGCCAGCTGGTTGCCCATGGTTCCTGAGGGCACAAATAAAGCCGCCTCTTTATGCAGCATCTCCGCTCCCATTTCCTGCAGGCTGTTCACAGATGGATCGTCTCCATACACATCATCACCGACTTCGGCTTCCATCATGGCTTTTCTCATCTCCTCAGTCGGCCATGTCACCGTATCGCTTCTCAGATCAATGTATTTCATACTATTCTCCTATCTTGTCAGAATGCTCATAAAGGTCTGAAAGTGATACAAATACAGGCGCGCCTGTAGCTTTAAGCCTTTCGGCATTACAGTGGCCGTTTGAAACCAGAGCGCAGTGGAACCCGACCTCGCTTGCGACCTCATAATCATGAACGGTATCACCTATAAACAGCATCTCTCCAGGCTTGCAGCCGGTCAACCCTATGAGCCGCCGGGCAAGATCCACCTTGCTGTCGGCCCGGTTGTCGGCCTGCCCCAGTATGTTTTCAAAGTACGCCCCTATGCCGTAATAGCTGACCTGATTTTTGAGGATATCGCTGCCCGAGGCAGATACTATGTGCTGGATCAGGCCTTTTTTCCTGAACTCCTCCAGAACGAACACCGCATCCTTCTGAAGCGTCGTCTCAGCTGAATACTTCAGATAATTTTCGATATATTCATCACATATGACCTGATAATCCTCTTTTTCCAGATCGAAACCCGATTCCTGATACAGTTTTATAACCGGAAACACGATCTTTTTCCTGTATGCCTCCAGGGTAACTCTTCCCAGATTTCGTTTTTTGAACATGTCATCAACGGCTTTGGCGCATGCCTCTGCATCATTCAGAATAGTTCCGTTCCAGTCCCAGACTATATGTTTGAACTTCATTCATTTTCTACCTTTCTCAACTATCTGCTACGTTTTGATGATACAGCTTCAGCAGCCAAAAGTCAAAGCTGCGGTTATAAATAACAGTTTTCTTAAT
>DULR01000041.1 GCA_012840245.1 Clostridiaceae bacterium | reverse complement strand
TTCATTATAAGATAATTTGTGACCTGGTATGTTGCCTGAAAGTTATCATTATCTACCCATAGCACTCCCTCAGTCTGATCAGGCCGCCCTATTACAGAAAACGGAAAATTATTCCTGGTCAAAAAATCAATACATTTATCATTTGTCCTTGAAGTAAACAGGATTATACCATCCACACTTCTGCTGTTTACATAACGAACCGCGATATCAAGATCTCCATCCTCACTTTTGTTGTATGCAAACATGACATTATAGCTATTCTCCTGCGCATATTGACTGATACCAGTCATTGCCTGGATAAAAAACGGGTTTCTTACCAGAGTCTCCGCTTCAGTGTTAAGGATGAGTCCTATTGTTTTTGACGACTTGTTAGCAAGACTCCGGGCGATCGCATTAGGATGATAGTTAAGCTCCTTAATTACTTTTCTGACTCTTTGTTTCGTTTCTTCACTTATTCTCGGACTGTCAGAAATGACTCTCGATACTGTCGAGGTAGAGACTCCCGCAGCTTTTGCTACATCATTTATGGTTACATTCATTTTATCCACTCATTTCCTTTATTTAGTGTTGTGTAAGCGGTTGCATAAAATTATTATATTCTAGCTTTTTTACGTTGTCAACATTAACAGGTTTTGCTAACAGTGCCTGTTATGTTTTCTCCCGCAGTCACACTACACCGGTATAGTATGATAGCTTTAATAGAAGATTATCCGAACCGGGATTCCGTGTTGTCGATGACTGAATGTAAAGCTTGTATATTTTTTTTCCACAATATGTAGTAGCATAAACGGAAATCTCCATCTAATCCTGCTCCACCAAAAGCAAAACAGTGATTTTCGCGGGAATGAGTATACCGCCCGTAGTTTTCTTCCTTGTCTACTTATATAACATTTGACTGGCAGTCCAAAGAACTATACTGAGCCCATCCCTGTCAAAAACCATATTCAAAAGAGTTCCGTATGGGATCGATAAATAACGGCTCCGCTGAGTGGTGACAATGTCAGGCTGATTTCACCGAAATCACTCCTCCTGATGGGTTCCTCTGTGAGAAGATCGATATAACCGGTGCGATCATTGCCGGATGCCCCGACATTAAAGCTGATGCTCTGGCTGTTCTCACTGTTGTTCAGCACTACTGTTATTTCATCGTCCCCATCATTCCGCGAAAACGCATATACTCCTTTGGCATTATCTTTTAAGACAGTTTTGACACCGCCCGTGAAAATACTGATATATTTCTTTCTGATCGAGATGATCTTCTTATAGTATTCGGTAAGATCCCGGGTGACATCATTATCTTCCCATACCATAGGACTCCTGTACTCCTTTTCTGTAGCTCCGGTTATAGCTTTCTCGTCTCCTGCAAAAACCGAAGGGATCCCAACGTAAGTCATCAGGAACAAGGCTGCCAGTTTCAGCCGGCGTATATCTCCATTGCAATAATAAAGGAATCTGGGTACATCATGTGAATCCAGCATATTCATCTGAACCTGTGTGATCTGCTTCTTATAGCGCATCAGCATGTATCCTAGACTGTTGTCAAAATCATCTACGCTGATATCATTACCAGCGAAAAATGCCTTGCATATATCGGTGAATCTATAGTTCATAGCTGAATCAAACTGATCTCCCATAAGCCATTGCTCAGCATCTTCCCAGATCTCGCCGATCAAAAAGGCATCCGGCTTTTCTTCACGAACTGCTTTTCTGAATGCTCTCCAGAAATCGTGGTTGACTTCATTTGCCACGTCCAGGCGCCAGCCGTCGATATCTGCTTCACGGATCCAATATCTGCCGACATCGCAAAAATACCTGATCACTTCAGGATTACCAGTGTTCAGTTTGGGCATTTGCTTTACATAAGCAAATGCGGCATAATTCAGTTTTTCGGTATCGACAGGAAAACTTAGCTGATAGAACCAGTCTTTATATTTCGATTTTTCTCCCTTATCGCACACATCCTTAAAGGCGAAAAATCTCCAGCCGCAATGGTTGAAAACTCCGTCGAGGATCACTCTGATGCCGTTCTTATGGCAGGTCTCCACCATATTTTTAAAATCATCCATGGTTCCAAAGCAGGGATCTATGGAAAAATAATCGATAGTGTCATATTTATGATATGATTCTGCCGTAAATATCGGATTTAAATAAATACAATTTATGCCCAGATCCGCAAGATAGTCAATGTTTTCTGTGATTCCCCTGATCGTTCCGCCAAGCTTGGCATGTGATTTATCCTTTGTCGCAGTGATCTTCATGTTTTCCTGAGAACTTATGTATTTTCTCCCGGTCGCGAAGCTGTCCGGGAAAATCTGATACAAAATCGCATTTTTAGCCCATTTTGGAACTACTGCAATATCATTGCGATGGACGTAAGGGAACTGAAAGTATTCCACTCTGTTATGGGCAGGAGTATGTGTAAAGACTCCCGAGTAGTAATAATAGTCCTCGATCCCGTCTGTCAGCCAGAAATAGTAGCAGATCCTGTTGATATCGGTTTCAAAATCGGCCTCATAATAATCGAACAAACGGTCCGAGGCAACACGAACCATATCGATCGAAGTCATTTTTACTCTCGGTTCGGGATGTACTCTGTTGCCATAAAACAATACACATTTTTTGATATCACCTTTTGCGGTTCTGAGTCTTATACATATTCTCGTTTCAGAAAGCGCATGGGCATAGCTTGAATCGGGTAAATGAAATACAGCTTGTTTATTCATCTGCAGAATCCTCCTTTTTTAGGAAAAACATTCTCCCAAAAGTATTATATATCAGGTAGAAGATTGTACTAAAGCATATTATAAGGTGTTATGATCTGCTGCTCTTTCTCTTTTTAATGAACAGGGTGCCTCCGCCTATAAGCATCAGCAGCCCTGCAAGAACCGTCAGCGTGATGGCAAGCCGGGATGATATTTTTTTACTGTTGTCCTTTGCGGCTGTGGCTGCATCATATGCAACGATTGAGCTCATTGCCGGGACCGTTATCTTATCGCCGCTCACTGTTGATATAGTTTCAACACCGGCTTTTTCGCCATCAACCACTATATTCCAGTCGGAATTTACAGGAAGAGAGACCGTTTCGTCCTTGTCTCCCGCATTGAATGCCACAAAGATCGTTTTCCATGTGTCACCATTTGCATTGTTATCGATATAATAGGCAATAAGGCTTTCGGACGTATCATCTATAAATTTCAGGTTCTCATTGATCTGCGCCGCATCAGGCATGCGAAATGCAGGATGTGCTTTCCTTAAGCTAATAAGGCCTTTATAATATTCGAATACGTCAAAATTCTTGCTTTTCAGCTCCCAGTCGATAGCATTTATGCTGTCGGGTGATTTGTAGGAGTTGGAATCACCCTTCTTTGATCTCATGAAATCAGTACCTGAAAGCATAAAGGGAATGCCCTGAGATGTCAGGACCATAGCCCCGCCGATTTTTGTCATTTTTTTATAATCCTCTTCGGTCCTTCCCGGTGCTGATACCAGAAGCTTGTCGTAAAGAGTAAGGTTGTCATGGGCCGATATGTAATTTATGCACTGATTCGGGGAAGCTGCATATGCCACTTTATCATAATTCACCTGTTCATATTTTACTCCGTTGTGGTTAACCGCACCCACGATACCAAACTTGACGCTTTCCTTGAAGCTATGATCACCATTGATGAAACCAGGCTTTTCAGAATCGAATACATGCCCCTTTATACCATCGCGGGTACTGTCGTTAAATACAGCGAAATCCGGCACTTTGGATATATTTGCCTTTATGGCCTGTTGTTTCTGTGGAAGAGTCGTAGCTCCGGCAGTCCAGCCCTCACCATAAAGAAGCACTGAGGGATTTATTTCTTTCAGGGCAGCGGCGACTGCATTCATCGTTTCGATATCATGGAGCCCCATCAGATCAAACCTGAATCCGTCGATCTTGTATTCCCTGGCCCAGTAACAGACCGAATCAACAATAAATTTACGCATCATAAGACGCTCTGAAGCTGTTTCGTTGCCGCAGCCCGAACCATTGGAGAATTTATTCCCGACCATACGATAATAGTAGCCGGGTACGATCAGGCTGAAATCTGAATCGGCAGAACGGGCTGTATGGTTGTAGACAACATCCATGACCACTCCGATACCCTGTTCTTTTATAGCCTTGATCATTTCCTTGAATTCGCGTATCCTTACTTCTCCATTATACGGATCTGCAGAGTATGATCCCTCAGGAGTATTATAATTCCTCGGATCATAGCCCCAGTTGAACTGCGGTATGTCAAGCCTGGACTCGTCAACCGAATTAAAGTCAAAAACAGGAAGGAAATGTATATGGGTGGCACCCAGCTCTTTTACATGAGAAAGACCTGTAGTTACACCGCTTATGGGAGATTTGCCGCCTGTTTCACCCATGCCTGCATACTTACCTTTGTTTTTTATTCCTGACGAATCACTTATTGTAGTATCTCTAACATGCATCTCATATATGACAGCATCGGTCTGATTCTCCAGATTGACATAACCAACCTTCTCCCAGCCTTCAGGATTTGTTGATGACAGGTCAACTACCATAGCCCTGTCACCATTGACTCCGACGGCCTTTGCATAAGGATCGACAGCCGTATTTGTTTTTCCGCCTACGGTGACCTCATATGTATAGTAAGTCCCGTTCAAATCCCCACTTACGACTGTGCTCCATACACCTTTCTCAGCCTTTTCCATAGCAATGCTTTTCAGTGCCGTTCCCCCCTGGCCTTTTTCAAAGAGCTTCAGAGTGACAGCCTCCGCAGTCGGGGCCCACAGCTTAAACACTGTTTCGCTTTTGGAATACGTTGCCCCCAGATCATTTCCTTCATAATAGAATTGTTCATTGAAGCTTTCCAGCCCAAAAAGCCTGTCCATTGAAACATACACCTGTCCGAAGCCTTCTTTTTCTATTATATACCCCTTTGACATGTCGATCTCTCCTTCTGTTTTAAGAACGAAGCCCTTGCCGTCATCACCGCGTATCACCTTACTCAGCCTGACCTCTTTATTGCCTTCCATCAGCCTGATACCTTCGTTACCGCCCAGGGCTTCTGCCGGAGCCTGAAGGTATACACGGACAGTATTAAGATCCATAAACTCAGCTGATTCGATTTTGGGTGAATAAAAGGGTTTAGCTGCCTCCTCGGTAAAGGAGATGGTTTCGATCCCCTGGATTATGTACAGAGTTGTAATGCCATTGCTGTCAGCGTTCTTGAGCGAAAAGAAGCGGTCAGCTTCTATATCCTTCTGTTCCCATTCACCTTTTCTTACTATTATCCCTGCTTCCTCAGTATTGAAAGCTGAGACATCCACCTCGGCGACCACAGCTTTTTTACCGGGAAGGAAGGAAAGCTCTGTCTCTTTGGTGAACTGATAAGAGGCCCCGTTTCCGCCTTTCGGCCAGATCCACAAGTTCCAGGTGCTGTACTCCTGGTCAAAACGATAATAGATCACTCTCACCGTTTTTGTTTCATCTGCCATCGATACGCTTGGCAGAAAGCTGAAAGAAAGCGCTTGGCAAACTACCAGCAGTAAAACTAAGACAAGTGAACACCTTTTCATTTTCTGATTCCTCCTGCTTAAATATTTTTATATGATTTTAAATGTAACCGTTTGCATCTAATCAACGAAAAACAATGATCCAGCTTACATTTTGTCGTTGTATAGTGTTATATAATATTTTGTTTCTTTTATTTAATATGTTGTAAAAATCAAAAATTCTGATTGATTTTTTATTCAAAATGCATTGACAAATAAAAATTGGAATATTATACTATGGATATGATATGTGCAAACGGTTGCTTTGTCAACTGGGTTCTTTTAAAAAAAATTAAGGAGGAAATTTAGATGAAAAAGCGTAACATTCTTTCAATGGTTCTGGCAGTAGTCATGATTGCATCCCTTTTAGCAGGCTGTGGTGCGGCACCTGCTCAGCCGGATACATCATCAGGCGCTCCTTCGCCTTCAGGCAGCGCTTCGTCCGAACCATCATCAGAAGACAAAGATCCTGTCACTCTGACAGTATGGGAATCAGACGGACCTGAGAGAACCTTTATAGAAGAAATGGCAGCAGCTTACATGGCTGAGAATCCACATGTAACAATAGTTGTTGAGCCGGTTGGTCACACAGACGCTGCACAGAGACTTCAGCTTGACGGACCTGCAGGAGTAGGTGCAGACGTTTTCGCAGCACCCCACGATAAGCTCGGTGAAATGCTTGTCAGCGGCATTATTCTCGAAAACGCCTATGCAGATGAGATCAAGGATGTTATGGTAGAAGCTGCGATCAAAGCAACTTCATCAGAAGGCAAGCTTTACGGTTATCCCACCGGTGTTGAGACCTATGCACTTTTCTACAATAAGGCTCTTGTTCAGAATCCACCCCAGACCTGGGAAGAAGTAAAGGAATTCTGCAAAACCTTCAATAATCCCGCTGAAGGAAAATATGGCATAGTTTGGGACGTTGATGACGGTTACTTCAACTATATGTTCCTCTCCGGATATGGAGCAGACCTCTTCGGTCCTGAAGGAACAGACAAGAGCCAGCACATGGTAAACAGTCCCGAAGCGATCAGATCTTTGGAATACTTCCAGAGCTTCAGAAAAGATTACCTGGATGTAGATGCCGCAGACTTGACCGGTGACTTTATGAGCGCCGGATTCCAGAACGGAACGATAGCTATGGCCGTTACAGGTCCTTGGGCAATAGCCGGTTACAGAGAAGCTGGAGTTGACTTTGGTGTAACCACTCTGCCGAAGCTTCCCGGAAATGATACACCTCCGAGGTCATTCTCAGGTATCCGCGCAATGTATGTATCTGCTTTCTCCAAGAACCCTGAAGAAGCTCATAAGTTTGCTAAATATCTCGTAACCAAAGAAGGTCTCTTGAAGCGTTATGAGATCACAAACCAGATACCCCCGAGAAAAGATATTCAGATCGCTGACCCTGCACACGAAGGTATTTTGGCTCAATTTGAATTCTCTAAGCCAATGCCCAGTATTCCTGCTATGAATACATACTGGCCGTCTGTTGCTTCAGCTTACGCTAACATCTGGAACGGAAGCGATATAAAGACAGAGCTCGATCTTGCAGCGGCAGCTATTGAAGCTACACCGTAATGCTGATACTATTCAAGGCGGTTCCGAAACCGGAATCGCCTTTTCTAGTAACAGAACAATTTGCTTAATTTATGCTGCATGATATATTTATGTTAATACGGATACATTATGGTAACTGGAAGGGGGAGCATTCAGAATGACCAAAAAAGCCGATTTGACCGCGCCTGTTCTGTCTACAGTTTTTATGGGGCTCGGTCAAATCATTGTTCTGAAACAGTACATAAAAGGCATACTGTTCTTCTTGTTCGAATTGGTTGTATTGCTCAATACCAATACGATTATAAAAGCAATCAAGGGTCTCATCACGCTTGGAGATCCAAAGCCACATCTGCCGGTTGCCGAGAGGGACAATTCAACCTTTATGATGCTTGACGGCTTAATAGCCGTAGTAGTGATCATTATAATAGTCATCGTCTATATATACAACATTACAGATGCCAGAAAAACCGGCAAATTGTATCTGAAAACCGGTAATATCCAAAGCGAAAGAGAATTTTTAAGTGAAATGGGTGAAAAGGCTTTTGCATATTTCGCCCTGTCGCCTGCATTCGTAATGTTGGCGTTCTTCGTTGTCATCCCGCTGATATTTGCCATTTTGATTGCTTTTACAAATTACTCGGCACCTTCGCACATACCCCAGAACAATGTGGTGGATTGGGTCGGGTTTGAAACATTCAGAGACATGCTGAAGCTCAAGCAGTTTTCACAGGGCTTTGCCCGAACTGCGCTCTGGACTGTGGTATGGGCTTTCTTTGGAACGGTCACCTGCTATTTTGGAGGTATGTTCCTTGCTCTTGCTCTTTTGGATAAAAAAATAAAGCTTGCCGGCATATTCAGGACCATATTCATCCTTCCTTATGCTGTTCCGGGCATGATCAGCCTTTTTATCTGGGCCATATTGTTAAATGGACAGTTCGGTCCGATCAACAGAGCATTGAGAGAATTAGGGATAATGCAGTGGCTCCAGAGCATTGGAATACTCAAGAAAGATATCATTCCCTGGCTTTCAGATCCTGTCCTTGCTAAAATAATGCTGATTTTCGTAAACCTTTGGCTGGGATTTCCTTATTTCATGCTAATGATAACAGGTATCATGACCTCCATGAGGCAGGATATCTTTGAAGCTGCCAGGATCGACGGAGCGAGCAAATCCCAGCAATTCAGATATATCACATTCCCAATGCTTATGTACCAGACAATGCCATTATTCATCATGAGCTTTTCATATAATATGAATAATTTCGGGGGCGTCTATTTCCTCACAAACGGTAACCCGCCCGATACTGTCACTACGCAATCTTTTGCGGGTACAACCGATACCCTTATTACATGGATGTATAAGCTTACCCTGGAGCAAAGGCTTTACAACAAGGCTTCGGTAGTTGCAATAATCATGTTCCTTGTCGTGGCACCTTTTGCGCTGTACAACTTTGCCCAGACAAGATCGTTCAAGGATGGTGAGCTTTGATGAAAAAAGTGATGACAGCAATTCGCTATACTTTTATATATCTGCTACTTATTATCCTGTCCTTCATGGTGCTTTATCCATTGGCATTTGCAGTCAGCGGAGCCTTCAATCAGGGTAAATCTCTGGCATCCATGAATATACTTCCTATCCCCAACAACCCTACAACAGAAAATTTCACCCGGTTGTTCACCAAGACGAATTATTTGAACTGGTATAAGAATTCACTTATAATTGCGCTTTGCAATACATTCCTTACGACGGTGGTCGTGCTTATCACTGCATATGTGTTTTCCAGATTCAGATTTCGTTTGAAAAAGCCAGCATTGATGAGTTTTCTGATTTTGCAGATGTTTCCGAGCACAATCGGTATGATAGCTATTTATGTTATCTTGAACCGTCTGGGCCTTTCCGACAATTTCTGGGGGCTGATCCTGGTTTACACAGCGGGCAATATCCCCTATAATACTTGGCTGCTGAAAGGCTATTTTGACACTATACCCAGAAGTATAGACGAAGCGGCGAAAGTGGATGGCGCAAGCAATTTAGCGACATTCTTCAGGATCATATTGCCCAATACATTGCCCATGGTGGCATTTCTGGCCGTGACCAGCTTTACGCAGCCCTGGATGGACTTTATCCTTCCCAGATTCATTTTAAGAAGTGATAAAAACAAAACACTGGCTGTTGGTCTGTTTGAAATGATCAATGGCCGATCCAATGACAATTTTACTCAGTTTGCTGCAGGAGCTTTGCTGATATCTGTACCGTTCGTTATCCTATTCGTTATCAATCAGAAATATCTGGTGAAAATAATGTCCGCGGGTGCAGTTAAAGAATGAAACTCCTAATTTTGATCTATCTGTCATGGAGGGAAAACAACAATGCGAAGACTGCTTCTTAAACTTTTATCTGTATTGTTAATAATAGTTCTCGCAGCCTGTAACACCAACCCCGGTACAAGCACCCCGGAACCGACTCCGACACCAGCACAGGATATTCCTTCTGCACCCCCGGTTGACCCCGTGTACGAACTTGGTGCAACAGTGCAGAATGCTTCGGGCAACAGACAAGGAGTATATTATGAGATCTTTGTACGGTCTTTTGCTGATTCTGATGGTGACGGGATCGGTGATATCAATGGTCTTATAGAGAAACTTGATTACCTAAATGACGGAAATCCTGAAACCACTTCTGACCTCGGGATCACAGGCATATGGCTCATGCCTGTCAACAAAACCGTTTCATATCATGGTTACGATGTTACAGATTATTATGATATCAATCCTGAATACGGAACGATGGAAGACTTTGAAAAGCTTCTCGATGAAGCCCATAAAAGAGGCATCTCGGTTATAATGGATCTTGTTCTGAACCATACCAGTACCGAACATGAATGGTTCATCAGTTCCAAAGATCCGAACAGTCCTTATAGAAACTGGTATCTCTGGACAGATGAGAATTCAGCCGAATATAATCTTAAAGCCAGCATCTGGGGACACCCTGTTTGGAATAAGGCAGGTAACTCATATTATTTTGCTCTCTTCTGGAGCGGAATGCCCGACTTAAACTACAATAATCCGGATGTAAGGCAGGAAGCCAAAAATATTGCCGGCTTCTGGCTGGATAAAGGAGTAGACGGATTCCGGCTCGACGCTGTACCTCATCTCTATGATTCCCTTGAAGTCCTTCCGGGGGAAAGCGGAATTGAAAAATCGCTGGACTGGTGGAATGAATTCACGGCATACTGTCATGAAAAGAAACCGGGATGTCTGATAGTAGGCGAGGTACTCAATGATAATACTACCATCAGAGCTTCCTATTTGCCGGCGCTTGATTCTACATTCCACATAGGTTTGGGAGCGCAGATAGCAAATGCCGTTACGGGAGGCGGCAGCAACAACAACTATTTAAGCAAGTTTATAGCCAATAACTATGCGCAGTATGCAAAAGCCAACCCCGATTACATCGATGCTCCCATGCTCTCCAATCATGACCAGAACAGAATAATTACCTCTGTCCGGGGCGATCATGAAAAGATGAAGGTTGCGGCCAGCATATACCTCACTCTCGAAGGCATCCCTTTCATTTATTATGGTGAGGAAATAGGCATGCTGGGCGGAAAACCCGACGAGGATATAAGACTTCCTTTTATCTGGGGCGACGATGATCCGATGAAGACCAGATGGAGGAATTCAAAGTATAATACCGCCGTGACCCCTGTGTCGGTACAGGCGAAGGATCCCGATTCGCTTCTTACCCATTATAAACGGATAATCAGGGTCAGAAACAAAAATCATGCCCTGTATGCCGGGAAATTCAATTTCCTGGAATCGAACAATCCTTCGGTCGTGGCATACAACATGAAATCTGACAAGCAATCTGCAATAATCCTTCATAATTTGGCTTCATCTGAAGAATCTATATCTGTTGATGTGACCGGATACACCCTTGAATTCTGTCAAAAGAAGGATGGATTTGCTCAGAATGATAATGAAATTGTGATCCCCCCCTTATGCACTGTGATTTATGTTAAAGATTTGGATTAAATTAATCAATTATTTTATTGGAGGTAAATTGAATGAGTAAATTACCAAAAGTAGCTTATTTCTGCATGGAATATGCAATAGAATCCAATGTGAAATTATATGCCGGAGGACTAGGTATTCTTGCCGGAGACTACATGAAAGAGGCTTGTGATAATGATTATCCGGTAATCGGTATCGGGATAAAGTGGAAGCAAGGCTATGGCGAGCAGCTGATCGATAAAGAATCGTGTATGCCCTATGATGCTTATATTAACAGGACATATGATTTTCTCAAGGATACGGGAGTAACCGTCTCCGTCAAGATAAACGGAAGAGATGTGAAGATCAAGGTATGGAAATACGATGCTCACGGAGTCAATAATCTGTATCTCCTGGATACAGACGTTGATGGGAATGACGGTGATGCAAGATGGATAACAGGACAGCTCTATGGTTGGTTTGGCGAAGAAAGAGTCGCTCAGGAAATGGTTCTGGGTATAGGCGGTGTAAGAGCTATACGGGCACTTGGTTTTTCTCCCGACGTTTATCATTTCAACGAAGGCCATGCACTTTTTGCAGGGTTTGAGCTTATACGCGAGAAGATGGAAAACGGGGACAGCTTTAAGAAGGCCATGGAAAAAACCCGTCAGGAAGTGGTATTCACAACCCATACACCCATAATTCAGGGCAATGAATCACATCCCATCGAACGTCTGATATATATGGGCGCGAATCTGGGAATGAACAAAAGGCAGCTTAGGATCATCGGAGGATCTCCGTTCAATATGACCGTAGGTGCCCTTCGGCTGTCCAGAAAGTCCAATGCGGTCGCAGATCTCCATAAAGATACCTCGAACAAGATGTGGAAGCATATCAAAAACAGAAGCGAGATAATCGGCATAACCAATGCCATCCACATCCCTACCTGGGTAGACAGCCAGATGATAAAACTCGCCGAGGATTATGACGGCAGCAGCAGCGCACGGGAAAAACTATGGAACAGGCATCAGAAGAATAAGAAGGATCTTATCGATTTTGTCGAAAAGAGAACAGGAGTCAAACTTGATCCTGATGTATTGCTGATTGGCTTCTCCCGCCGTGCTGCGCCATACAAGAGATCAAACCTGATCTTCAGAGACAAAAAATTTATTGAGCCCTTATTAAAATCAAGAAAGCTTCAGATAGTATTCTCCGGAAAAGCTCATCCGCTGGATGATGGAGGCAAAAAAATCATATCCGATATTTTGGAGATGACAAAGCTTTATCCGGAAAGTGTAGTATTCCTTGAGAACTATGACATGGAGATAGGCCGCGCACTGACCCGCGGTTCAGATATTTGGCTCAACAACCCCAGACGCCCCAAGGAAGCTTCAGGAACCTCAGGTATGAAGGCAGCCATGAATGGTGTCCTCAACGTCTCTATCCTCGATGGCTGGTGGCCTGAAGCATGTCAGCACGGCGTTAACGGATGGCAGTTCGGTGACGGAAAGCAGTTCGATGATGAGGAGAAATGCGATGCTCACGACTTTATGGCTCTTAAGAGCTGCCTGACCAATGAAGTCATACCGACCTATTATGATAACAGAAACAAATGGATCGATATGATGGCTGCCTCGATCAACTCGACCAAGGTTCCCTTCGGCATGAAGAGAATGCTTGATGAATATTACAGCAAGCTATACATTGCGAAATGATATCATGCATTCATTCTGTTCAGAAACTTACAAGGGCCGGGATCATTCAAAATGATCCCGACCCTTGTTCATCCTTCATATACGTCAAGCTTTCAGCTAGATCTCTATTCCGGGATAACGAACTTCGACACTGCTTCCTTAAGCCTTGATGCACTTTCATCAGCAGATATAGCCTTTGAAAGAACATTCTCTGATCCGCTCAGTATCCTGGATGCTTCTTCGGCAATTACCGCTGCTCCTTTTGCACCGTCATTGGTTGCATAAACTACCTTCATAAGAGTTTCATTCAATGCGGTTATAGCTGCTGTCAGGGATTCTGCCGTTGAAGCCAGCTTAAGTGACATTTCCTGATATAATGCAGCATCCTCATTATATTGTTCTCCTGTTTTATCGAGAAGCATAAAGCTGTTTTTCACATTGGTTTCGAAGTAATTCAGCAGACCATTGGCACTTTCAGACAAGTGGTTCACTGATAATAATACAAGATTTGATATGTCCTGGATCTGCGAAGCGCTGTTTCTTGCCTGTATTGCTAATTTTCGAATCTCTTCGGCAACAACGCTGAAGCCTGCGCCCGCTTCGCCTGCTCTTGCCGCTTCTATTGCCGCATTCAGCGAAAGAAGGTTGGTTTGGGCTGCAACAGCTAAAATATTATCCAGCAGTGTTGTTATCCTGTGTATGGAATCGGCTTCAGAAATAGCCTCTTCGAGTCTTTTCTTGGTCGCTTCCTGCATCTTCTGGTTTTCGCTGCTGCTGAGCATTACCTTCTCGAATACTTCCTGAGCACGGTTTTTGATCTCTACCGATAAAATATTTCCTTTTTCGGCATTGGCTCTTATCGTATCCACAGCTTTGTTCAAACCGCTGACTGCCTGATTCATATTATCGGCCGAATAGCTCGTGTCTGTCAAAGTTGCGGACAGCTGCTGAGTATTAGCTGAAATAGTCTCAATTCTGAGATGTAAATTATCAATGTATTCTTTTACAGTTGCTACAGTCTCGGCAACTTCAGCCGCCTGATTGCGCACACTCTTGATTATTTCGGTCACCGACTGCTGCATTTTTTCTGTAGAAGAAGCCAATTTACCGATCTCATCCTTACGCTTTCGCAGATTAGCGGGGATTGCAGAGGTAAAATTTGCGTTTGCGAACCTTTCTATATTCTCTGTAAGTATCCTTATAGGCCTTATCTGACCTGAAACAAGTACCGAAGCCACCAATAAAACGATAAAAATACTCACTGTGCTTATAATAATCATTACCGACATGAATGTATTTACTTCCTTCATCATGCCTTCAATGGGTATTTCAGTCCAGAATACCCAGTTTATATCTGTCTCGGGTATCCGGACCGGAGAGAAGCAATACAATTTACCGTCCGAATAGTTCAGGCTGCTGACAGTCTTTCCTGTATCCTTAGCTTCATTATATTTTTTCAGAAGATCTTCATTTAAATAGGAATTAATATTTTTTCCCTCATAAACATAGCCGATACCAAATGATATGATATCGCCATTATCCATCGCCAGACCGCTGATCCCTGTCTCTTTGGTCGCCTCTTCTATAAGGTTGTTAAAATAATCGGCATATATCTCGGCACCGACAATGCCATTGAAGTCAGTTCCGTTCGTAGTAATGGGCAGACTGAAGGAAATGACCTTATATTCGTTCTCACCTTCTTCAACTGTGTAAGGAGAAGAAACAAATGGTTTGATCGATTCTTTTATATAGGCATATGCCTCAGTATCATCAAGATTTGCAGGATGGTCGGGATCTATAAGATATGGAGTGATGTTCCCTATTTTGTTATAATGCTTGATAACATGTAATCTGCTGCGGCCTTTGCTATCCCCTAAATCGCTGTTGACAAAGCTTACGTCAAGCTCATCTATAGACTTTGCTTCACCCAGGACATAAAGTCCGAAGATATGCTCCGGTGAATTTTGCAAATATCTTTCCAATAATGTTCGTACATTTGGTCTTGTAAGTATTCTGTTGAATCTCTGCACTATCATCATCTGCTGGATATACTTTGAATACCCGCTTACATTCTCTATGAAGACTTCGATGCTTCGTGCTTTTTCACTTGCCAGACTTTCATTGATACGAATACCCTCGTCGATCTTACTGCTTCTCATATTGCTGATTACGTATCCAAGCAATATGATGTTTCCGATCAGTACAACCGTCACTATCATAGTTATTATCCTTACTACAAGCCGCTCTTTGAAAAAATTCATTACAGAAATAAATAAATTGCTTTTTTTGACCGTTTTTTCATTATCAGAAGGGACCATCTGACTTTTCAAACTTACCATCCTAATTCCTCCTTAAAGTGTTGCTATAAGACAAGGAAAGCGGTTGCACTACTATTAGTATACATAATAATTTTTATTCTGACAACCTTTCATATATTTATTGATAATTTTTAATTTTCAGGTCGCTTATCGGATTTTTTGTACGTATTTTTTATTATTTAAGGTAATGTTTACTTTTTTTAAGCTTTATTTTCTGATTTTTCACTCTTGGATTTGCCACAATAGTGAGAAATCGGTTGCACTTGTTTTTACATGCATTTTATCTAAGTCGTATTAATGGTCTCTGTCAACATTGATACGACTTTTGAACCAAATGTCAGACAAAAGGACCAGCCTGGTGTCGATGCTTGACATTACATACGGCATCTTTTATAATTTTTCTATAATTTCCATCTATAAGTTTAACGATAAACTAAAATAACGGAGGACATTCTTATGAGTATTAAAGCCGCACTTTTCGACCTGGACGGCGTTATTGTCGATACGGCGAAATATCACTATCTGGCATGGAAGAGACTGGCCAGTGAGCTTGGTTTTGTTTTTACAGAAAAAGACAACGAAAGACTTAAAGGCGTTTCACGCATGCGCTCCCTTGAAATTCTCCTTGAGGTAGGAGGTCTTCTCGGAAGGTTTTCTGATGAAGAAATGGCTGAAATGGCTGCCAGGAAAAATGAATGGTACGTGCAATATATATCGAAAATGGATGAGAGCGAGATTTTGGATGGTACCGTTGAATGTCTTAAGGGCTTCCGGGCTTTAGGCGTAAAAACCGCACTGGGTTCTGCAAGCAAGAATGCTATGCTTATCCTTGGCAATCTGAAGCTCACTCCCTATTTTGACGCCATTATAGACGGAACGAAGGTCTCAAAGGCCAAGCCTGATCCGGAGGTTTTCCTGCTGGGAGCAAAGGAAGTCGGAGTCGATCCGAAAGACTGCGTTGTGTTCGAAGATGCCCAGGCAGGAATAGAAGCTGCAAAAAATGCTGGAATGAAAGCAATAGCAATAGGCAAGCCTGAAGACTTAAGCGGATATGACAAGATATGCAAAGGTCTTCACGAAGTAGATCCTGAGGAAGTAATAAATATGTAAAGTCATGGGCATATCAAAGAAAATAGTATCTGGGCTCATGATGATAAGTAAGATTCTTCGATTCGCTCAGAATGACAATGCAACTAAAGCTGCCGATGAATAATGGGGACACACCACTCCGCCGTGGATGTCCCCATTTCTAATAGCCTTTAATATGTCTGAAATTTACATCGTAATTACCTGTTCTCTTCCGGGACCTACGCCAACATATTTTATCGGCACGCCGATGGACTCTTCGATCCTCTTGAGATATTTTTTCGCCGCAGGCGGGAGCATTTCATAGCGGTTGACTTTTGATATGTCAATATCCTTCCAGCTTTCAAATTCCTCGTAGACGGGTTCGCACCGCGCCAGTTCCTTCAGATTTGACGGATAATAATCTATGATCTTGCCATCCAGTTTATATGCCATGCATATTTTTATGCTGTCAAGCTTCCCTACGGTATCCAGATGATTCAGACACAAGCCTGTAAGACTGTTGAGCCGTGCCGCATACTTCAGCATGACTACATCGAGCCAACCACAGCGGCGCGGCCTGCCTGTAGTCGTTCCATATTCATGTCCGAGTTCACGGATCTGATTTCCGACTTCATTGTTCAGTTCTGTTACAAAAGGCCCTGAACCTACTCTTGAGGTATATGCCTTGAATACGCCCAGTATCTCGGTGATCATCTTGGGTCCTACGCCGGCTCCGGTGCAGACACCTCCTGCAATAGGATTGGATGATGTCACATAAGGATATGTTCCGAAGTCCAGATCGAGGAATGTAGCCTGTGCTCCCTCGAACAGAACTGTCTTGCCATTTTCAATAGCTCTGTGGATAATCGAATTGACATCTCTGACATATGGTCTCAGCTTTTCTGCATATCCCAGATAATCATCGATGATCTTTTCAGCATCCAGGGGCTTGCCTCCGTATACTTTTTCGATGATGGCATTTTTGACCTTAATAGTCGAATGTACCATCTCCCTGAAAAGATCAGGGTCCATAAGATCGCACATGCGTATCCCGCTGCGCTCGGCTTTGTCCGCATAAGCAGGCCCGATTCCTCGTCTGGTAGTTCCAAGGCCGGCATTGCCCCTGTAGGATTCCTGAAGGGAATCCAGTTCGATGTGCCAGGGCATTATAACATGCGCCCTGTCGCTGATAATGAGCTCAGCCAGCTCATTGTCATACTTTGAGAGATTATTAAGTTCACTGATAAGGACCGCAGGATCTATTACAACGCCATTGGCTATTATGCATGTTTTCCCCTTGCGCAAAATCCCTGAGGGCACCAGATGCAGAGCATATTTCACACCGTCATGAACGATGGTGTGCCCTGCGTTGTTTCCGCCTGAAAACCGTACTACATAATCTGCATCGGCAGACAAAATATCAATATATTTTCCCTTTCCTTCATCTCCCCATTGAGTTCCAACTACTACTACAGCTGCCATAAACCATCCTCCAGTAATATAAACATAACATTTTTTGTCAATAAGATAATTATATAAGTTTTATTCTTATTATGCAAATACATCATTAGGATGCCTTTTATGTATTTTAAAAAATTCATGCAAAAAAAGGATGCTCTCTGCCGGAACATCCAAATCAATAAATGGAAGTTTTGCTTTATCATTCATGAATCATTAAGCATCCTTCTTCTGATCCTTTCTCTGTTGGCCGAGATCACTCTCTGCAGGACAATGAACAGGCACAACAGGGACGCTACCGCAACCTTGGTCCACCATGAACTCAAATTGCCCTGGAAAATGATAATGGTCTGGATTATGCCCTGTATGAGAACGCCGAACATGGACCCGACTACAGATCCTACACCTCCGGTCAGCAGGGTTCCGCCGATGACTGAGGAGGCTATGGCATCCATCTCAAGTCCTATATTCTGAAGTCCATATCCTGAAAGTGTGTAAAAACTGAACACGATGCCGCCGAGTGCAGCACAGAAACCGCTCAGAACATAAACAGAGATCTTTATCCTGGCTACCGGCAATCCCATAAGGTTTGCCGATTGTTCGTTCCCGCCCACTGCGTAAACAGCACGTCCGAATTTTGAGAACTTCGCCGTGATGGCTCCGGCAATCACCACTATAAGCGCTATAACGACCGATATGGATATGTAGGTCCTGGGTGCCAGCTTTATCTGATAATTGGCTATGGTGCTGTACACCGGATTGTCTATCAGGATCGACGATGTGCTGATGATAAAACATGCGCCCCTGTAAAGGAACTGGCCTGCAAGCGTCGCAATAAAAGGCTGTATTTTGAAATAGTGGATGATATAGCCCATCAGGAATCCTCCGGTTGAGCCTATCAGAAGCATCAGCAGCATGACGAGGTATGGATTCCAGCCGTTCCTTAAAAGGTAGGCCGACAACATTCCCACGAAAGCTACCACCGAAGCGACCGATATGTCAATGCCTCCGCTTATAAGAACGAAGGTCATGCCCACTGCGATTATTATCAGATAGGCATTGTCTATAAAAAGGTTCAGAAATACCTGCGCCGAGAAGAATCCCCTGTATCGCAGAGAACCGGCGGTAAACAGCAGCAGGAACAAAACTATGGTAACGATCAGTGAGAAGTTTCTGCTGAATATCCCTTTTTTCATGCTGCATCAGCTCCTTTCCTCCATCTGCCCGTACCTTTGAATACTTTCTGTCTGAAGCTGTCAGACTGGAAGAGGCAGAGTACAAGAATCACTATCGCCTTGAGCAAGGAAATGGCTTCAGGAGGTACGCCCAGGGCATAAACAGTAGTTGTCAGGCACTGGACGAACAAGGCGCCCACGATACTTGCCGGTATCATAAATCTTCCACCGTTCAGAGAGTTTCCTCCGATGGCTACCGAGAGTATTGCATCCAACTCGATGAACAAACCGGCATTGTTACAGTCAGCACCCTTTATATTGGAGCTTATGAGTATACCGGCGATACTTGCCATCAGACCTGAGATCGTATACACTACAAGCTTTATCCTGTCTACTTTAATTCCTGACAGCCGGCTTGATTTCGGGTTGGTCCCCAGAGACTGTAAAAACAAGCCGAAGGCCGTTCTTTTGACAAGGATCATTACAATGGTAAATACGGCCACAACTATGAAAAATGCGAAAGGAAGACCTAAGAAATACCCTGCACCCAGAAAATAATATTCCTTCATCATGGGCGCAGAGTTGATGGTAACGATTTTCCCTTTGGTTATAAGCTGTGCGATACCGCGTCCCGCTGTCATGAGTATCAGGGTTGCCACCATGGGCTGGATCTTTACCTTTGCCACCAGAAAACCGTTCCACAGTCCGCAGGCTATACCTGATAACAGTGCCAGGATCAATGCGGCAACAAAACTGTGATCGAAAATCCCCAGCCTGCCGTCGATTATGCTGCATGCAATCGCTCCTGAAATGGCAACCACAGATCCGACAGAAATATCGACTCCGCCTGTTGCAATGACCAGCGTCATACCAATGGACAAAAGAGCAAGTGGAGCAAAATTTTTGAGAATGTCTATCAGGTTGCCATATAGATGACCGTCAAGTATGCTTATTTTAAAGAAGTTCTTTGCAAAAAACGCGTTATACACCAACAGTACGATAAAAGCTGCCAAAGGCCAGAATATTTGATTTGTCGTTATTTTTTTCATACGCTCTTACCTCCGGCTATCATCTCCATTATTATCTGCTCGTTTATTTCAGCGCCGGAAAGTTCGCCCAGCTTTTTCTTGTCGTTCAGAACCACCATCCGCCCGCAGCATCTCAGCATTTCATCCATCTCTGATGAGATGAATATTACTGACATTCCCTTTTCTGCAAGCTGCAGCACGATTTTTTGGATCTCTGTCTTGGTACCTACGTCGATCCCCCTTGTAGGCTCATCGAGCATCAATAGTTCAGGGTCTGTAGCCAGCCAGCGCGCCAGGAGTACTTTCTGCTGATTGCCACCGCTCAAGTTCTTGATCTGTTGTTCCCGTCCGGGCGTTTTTATATCAAGAAGCTTTATGTAATGTTCTGCGATCCTGTTCTGCTCCTTTCTGCCGATGAATCTGAACATACCTCTTTTGGCCTGCAAAGCCAGAATGATGTTTTCCCTTATGGTCAGCTCGCTAACTATCCCTTCGCTTTTCCTGTCCTCGGGACAATATCCGAGCCCGTTACGGATGGCGGTTATGGGCTTGTTCCTTTTTATCCGTTTTTTATTGACGTTGAGTTCACCGCTCAGTATCCTGTCCGCGCCAAAAAGTGCCCTTACGATTTCGGATCTTCCGGAGCCCAGAAGGCCGGCAAGCCCCAGTACCTCACCCTTGTTCACATCAAGGTCCAGATCCCTGATATTGGCCTCGGAAGTTATGTTCCTGCATGTTATGAAGTTTTCCTTCGCCTCATGGGATGTCTTTTTGGAGCTTTCGATCTGCTGCAGCTGCTCATAGTCTTTGCCTATCATCTTTCCGATAAGTTCCACCTTAGGCAGGTTCCTGGCTTCATATTCCCCGACCAGTTCGCCGTTCCTCAGTACCGTGATCATATCTGACACTTCATAGACCTGATCCAGAAAGTGGGTGACGAAAATTATCCCCATTCCTTCCGCCCTGAGCTGTTTCATGACCGAAAAAAGCTTCCTGCACTCTGCGGCATCAAGGCTGGATGTGGGCTCGTCAAGGATCAGTATCTTTGCAGATATATCCAGTGCCCTTGCTATGGCAACCATTTGCTGAATGGCGACAGGATAACTGTCCAGAGTTTTGGTAACGTCTATGTCCACATTCAGGTTCTTCAGAAGTTCCTTTGCCCGCTTATTGACGGTTTTCCAGTCTATCCGGCCGAAAGCCATGGGTTCTCTTCCGACAAATATATTTTCAGCCACCGACAGGTTGCCGCAGAGATTGACCTCCTGATAGACCGTGCTTATCCCCAGGGCCTGAGCATGCTGAGAATTCTTAACATGAATGGGTTTCCCTTCGAGGGTGACCTGGCCTTCATCCATGCTTTCGATGCCGGTAAGGACCTTGATGAGGGTCGATTTCCCCGCTCCGTTCTCTCCCAGCAGCGCATGGATCTCTCCCTTTCTCAATGTGAAGTCCACTTTGTCAAGAGCTTTAACACCAGGGAAAGACTTTGATATATTTCTCATGGTCAAAAGAATTTCTTTATTATCCATAATATCCTTCCATTCAAAATAGATGATAAAAAACCTTGAGGGGCAATTCCTTTTATAGAAGAAACCGCCTCAGCAAAAGAACCAAGGCGGGTTTCTTCGTCATATGCTTATGTAATCATCAATACTTACGGGTCTTTATATCCTCTGCCGCGGTCTCCTGACGATAAATGCCTTCTTCGGACTTGACCCATTTCGGTACCTGCTTGCCTTCCTTCAGATCTTTGCATACCTGGAAGAACTGAGGTCCAAGAAGCGGGTTGCACTCAACAGTAACATTTGCCTCTCCGGCTACCATGGCTTCAAAAATAGCCTTTACGCCGTCTATAGATACTATCTTGATATCAACGCCGGGCTTCAGGCCTGCATCCTTGATGGCTTCGATGGCACCCAGTGCCATATCGTCATTATGAGCGTATACGCCATTGATTTCACCGGGATGTGCTTTTAAGAAAGCTTCCATTACCTCCTTGCCCTTTGCGCGTGTAAAGTCGCCGGTCTGAGATGCGATGATCTTCATGTCAGGATAGTTTTTCAGCTCCTCGGCAAAGCCCTTCATACGGTCAGTTGCTGCCGAAGCGCCAACTGTTCCCTGAAGCTCAACAATATTACCTTTGTTGTTTAAGAGTCTTGCCATTTCCTTGCATGCGTTCTGTCCCTCAAGAATGAAGTCTGATCCGATGAAGCAGGCATAAAGGTCATCACTCACTGCTGCCATTCTGTCTACCAATACGATGGGAATCCCTGCGTCCTTTGCTTCCTTGAATACTGTTTCCCAGCCTGTCTCAACAACAGGAGCGACACCTATGACATCAACACCCTGCTGAATGAATGAACGGATAGCCTTTATCTGATTTTCCTGTTTCTGCTGACCGTCTGAGAACTTAAGGTCAACTCCCATTTCCTCTGCGGCATTCAGGATGGACCATGTCTCTGCATCTCGCCAGCCGCTTTCCTGTCCTATCTGTGCGAATCCGACTACCAGTCTGTCGTTACCCTTTTGAGCCGGTTCGCTTGGAGCAGCCGGGTTTGGCCCGTTTCCGCCGGTGGCAGCCGGTTGGGCTTCCTGTCCACATGCGGCAAGGCCGACAACCATCATTACCACCAACAAGATACTCAGAATTTTCTTCATAATTTTCATTCTCCCTCCGTTATTTTCTTTTTTTGGGGCTGTCTCAGAAATGGCTGTCACTCTGAGCGAATCGTTGGTCTCAAATACGATCCTACACTACACTTCGTTCGGTTCAGGATGACAGGGCAGATTTCTTCGAAGCATTTTAAATGTCAGCCTCACACATTTATTCTATAGGGGCTTCACCGGCAGTTGAATTCATATGGATATGAGAATTTAATATACAAAATGGATTCACCGGTTATTTCCTTCGATAAAATGTTCGTAATTTTAAGTTTTTAGATAACAGACCGGTAAATATATATAAAGGAGGAACCGATCTGTCCCTCCTTTTTTTAAATATTACTGATTTCTTACCGTATTTTTTTGAGCTTTTCAGATTTCAGACCCAGTGTCTTAAAAATACTTTCGTCCATACTTATTTTTATCATAAGATAACATACATCTCTTAAGCAGATACAATGAGCGGTTTTCAGGGGCTGTCACGCTTAAAGCCCGCGATCTACAGCCTTGATTTGAATTCTCTTGGTGTAAGGCCAGTATTTTTTTTGAATATGTAGCTGAAATAATGAGCTTCATTATATCCTACGGCATAGGCAATATCGGTTGTTTTCATCTTTCCTTCGGTTAAAAGCTTTTTTGCGTTTTCTATGCGGACTCGCGTAAGATATTCGATAAAGGTTTCGCCTGTCTCCTGTGAGAAAATGGTGCTGAAATGATTGGGGCTTAAATTTACCACTGCAGCCACTGTGTGAAGAGATATCCCCGAATCATGATAATTGGAATTTATGAACTCCCTTGCCTTCTGGATTATCCGGCCGTATTTCAGATTCCCGCACGAGTCCCTGAAATCAATGGCCCTTTTGATCACGTCCTCGGCAAAAGCTGAGAAATTCTCCTTATTGCAGGCGACCTCAAACAGCTTTGCCGGGTCGTCGACCTCAGGCAGTATATTATGATAATCTCCGCCGAGCTCGTTTATCATTCTTGATGCAGACACCAGTATATCCATAAGAAGATAATATCCCATAAGAGCCGACTGGAAATTTGTTTTGCTCATGCTTCCTGCCCATTGGCTGACAAGCCTGGGAATATCAGCTTTTGTTGCGTAGCGAAGCTTCTCTGAAACAGGGGCTTCATCGGGCATGATGGTCGAGGCTGATATTTCACCGCTTTCAATGTCCCTTATCCCGACGATGTGCCCTCTTCTGATGCTGCCCAGCAGGCGGTGCACCTTTATGGCATCGGAATACGAATCCGGAATGGCTCCTATGCGCTCGGCCACTGAACCTATCCCGATGGTCAGTCTGCCCAGATTGTACCTTTCGATCTCATACCTTATGATCTGCGAAACCTGATATGCCGTTTCTATCACGGCTTCGCCCGATTCCCCCTTGATGATGAGGACCAGACAGTCATAGCTTCTGAAGAACCATATGATATCGGATCTTCCTTTCAGAAGGTTGCCTATATTTGCCTTGATCCTGACAACGCTTTTGTTTTCGGTATTGTCAAAATCAAACCTTCCCTCGACTACCACATATCTTTTGGCTAAAAGGTCTATTCCCAGCCCCTGCGCTCTTTCGATGGCATCGGATGTGCCAATTGCGCCTATGACCAGTTCCTCCAGGAAATGTTCGATGATCAGATTATTGGTCGATTCAAGCTGCATTCTGAGAAGTTCAGCATCGATCCGTTTTTTCTTCTCCTCTTCGATGGACTGGGCAACTTTTTCAAGAGTAGCCAGCAAAATGCTTGAGTTAATGGGTTTGAGGATATATTCATCAACACCTATGGAAATGGCGTTTCTCGCATATTCGAATTCGTCATGGCCGCTCAGGATGATGATATGGATCCAGGGAAGAGTCCTCTTTACTATTCGTGACAATTCCAGACCATCCATGAATGGCATCCTGATATCTGTGACCAGAATATCGGGTTTGATCTCCTGGATCATGGCCAGGGCCATCTCGCCGTCCGATGCCTCGCCACTCAGCATAAACTGTGTATTCTCCCAGTTTATCTTGTTTCTTATACCTTCTCTCACCAGAAACTCGTCTTCAACAATGAAAATCTTATACATTCTGCTCACTCCTAAGCGGTAGTCTGAAGGATACTGTAGTACCCTGTCCGGGTGTACTTTCCAAGACAAGACCTTTGGTGGTTTCATAATAAAGCTGTATACGTTTGTTTACATTGAACAGTCCATAACCAACTTCATCGGCGCTGTCCCCGTTCTCAAGCCTGGAACGGATAAGCTGAAGCCGGTCGGGCTGTATCCCTACTCCGTTGTCCTCAACTGAAAAGCAGATCTCTTTATTCTTGAGCCAGCCCTTGATGGTGATAAGACCTCCCCGGTTCCGGCGGAATTTTATGCCATGGTAAAGCGCGTTTTCCACCAGCGGCTGTAGTATAAGCTTGAGCATAGTATGCTCCATCATTTCTTCTTCGACTTCTATTGAAAAGTCCAGTATGCTTTCATATCTGACTCTTTGAATAGTAAGATAGCTTTTTACATGCTCGACCTCCTGCCTGACCGTGATCCAGTCGTTCCCCTTGCTCAGTGAAATCCTGAAAAAGTTGGAAAAAGCCATGGCCACATTGATGACATCTTCATTTCTTCCCGCCTCTGCCAGCCATATAATGGTGTCGAAGGTATTGTAAAGGAAATGGGGCGCGATCTGGGCCTGGAGGGCTTTCATCTCCGATTTCTGGAGATTTTTCACCTTGCGTATATTCTCATCGATCAGGTCCCTGATCCTTCCGGCCATTATATTGAGACTTTGGGCCAGTCCTTTCAGCTCCTCGACATCAAGAGGATCCACCCTGGCTTCCAGATCTCCTTCGGCAATCTGCACCGAAAGGTTTTGTAATTTCAGAATGGGTTGTGATATATTCTCAGCGACCGATGTGACCGTATATACCGCAAAGACGGCTACCAGAATAAAAATCGTGATTTCAAGTATGGTAAGGATGGTACCCGAACGCTGCAGTGAATCATTGACTCTGGCAATGGCTTCGATCTCACTGAATATGAACTCCTGGATCACATCGTATACAAGGACAGAAACACCCCTTATTTCTTCAAGAAGCTTCTCGTTCTCCACAACAGGAAGATTATCCTCTATCTGCTGTCCAAGTCTGTCCACATAGTTTTCAAGGGTGGACATGGCTCTTCTGGCAACTTCGATAAGCTGGCGGTTTTCTTTGGTAGATGCGTTCCTGGCCAGTACATTCAGTCTTTCATATATATTTTCGATGATCGAATACTGCTCGCCCTCGGTAAACTCCTTTTTCCCCGAAACTATATCCCAGATCTCACTGGTTATCTCGAACTTTACTATCTTGTTCAGGCTGTTGGCATCATCTACGTTATGTATGAGCTTTCCGTACCGGACTGTAAGGATGCTTGAGAATGTGATGCTCATGATTGACGGAATCAGGACAATCAGTATAATTAGCAAGAATGATATTTTCAGCTTGCTTCTTATGCTGTTGGTTTTAAACAGCTGTAAAATAGTCCTCTCAAAAAACGATTTCATGTGCTAATACCCTCTCGGAGGAAGGTCACTTAAGTCATCCCACTCGGTAAAGACTCTGTCCTCAATGTAAATAGCCTTATGGACCTGCTCTCCGTTCATTATTCTTTTTGCCGTATCCATGATTTTGGGTCCCAGCATCGGACTACACTCGATAACGCAGTTTATCCTGCCTGCCTTAAGCGCATCTATTGCTTCCTGTTCGCCGTCGATGGAGATGATCACTATATCCTTGCCCGGCACCAGGCCTGCTTCTTCGATTGCTGCTATTGCGCCCAGAGCCATGGAATCGTTGTGGCAGTACAATACGTCTATGTTGTCATGGTTTTTCAGGATCTTACCCATGGCTTCCTTACCCTTGGATTGCATGAAATCGCCGCATACGCTTTCTATTATTCTGAACTTCTCATCATCTGAAATTGACTGACGGAACCCCTTGCTCCTTTCTTCAGCGGGGGATGAGCCCAATGTTCCGACCAGCTCAACGATGTTGATCTCGTCCTTTGTATAGTAAAATTTCTTTTTCAGGAATTCGCCCGCCATTTCACCTTCGGTTATGAAATTGGAGCCTATATAACACGTATAAAGGTCTTCATTGCCTTCGATCTTTCTGTCGGTCAATATGACAGGTATCCCAGCCTCTTTTGCCTCCTGCAGCACATTTTCCCACCCTGTTTCAACAATGGGGGCAAAGGCTATAATGTCCACCTGGTACGCTATGAACGAGCGAATGTTTTTTATCTGGTTCTCCTGTTTCTGCTCAGCTTCGGTGTACATCAGCTGAATACCTGCATCTCTTGCCGCTTCGATTATGGATTTCGTATTTCCGATCCTCCAGGAGCTCTCAGCGCCAAGCTGCGCAAAACCAAGGACAAGGGTATGGTTGCTGTTGTCAATATTGCTTGTTCTTTCCCGGCAGCCGCTCGCCCCCATAAGAATCGCAAAACATAATACCCCTATAAAAGCGTGTGCCTTCCTGCACTTTCTCAGCATCTTCCCCTCCTTGAGGCGCATTTAAAAGGAAGTGTCCCTATATTTATTCAAACCAATTTACAACCGTATGTAAAGACAAAAATTTATCGTAGAATTTCAGATAAAAAAAGGGGCTGTTTCAAACCCATATTCATGCCATGCTGTTCAGATCTTCCTGCTGTCCTCGTCGCAGGAAGTTGTTAATGCTCAAGTTTGCTTTCGCAAGGTCGCTGGCAGTCGCACCGTCCGGGCGCGTGCCGGCTAAAATCTGCTTCCGGCAGATTTTACCTCACTCGAGCTGCACTGTTCGCATTACAACATTCAACTGCTCCTGCGGAGGCAGTTCATCTCTGAACAGCATGTTTTATCTGAATGTTTGAATCAGCCCCATTATTCAGATGGAAATATTGTTGCTTTATATGCTGTATGTATATTTAATCCTGGTACCCGTTGGGATGCTTTCTGTGCCATTCCCATGCAGAGTTAAGAATGGTCTCAAGATCATTTTCTTCTGGTTTCCATCCCAGCTCATCCCTGATACTCTGTGACGATGCGACCAGTACTGCCGGATCTCCGGCTCTTCTGGGTGAAACGATACTGTTGATCTTTTGGCCTGTCACCTTTCTGGCGCATTCAATTACCTCTTTTACAGAGAATCCTTCACCGTTGCCGAGATTATACACTCTGCTGCCTTTTCCGGCTCTCAGGCTTTCAAGTGCCAGGATATGAGCCTTTGCAAGATCGGATACATGTATATAATCCCGTATGCAGGTCCCGTCGGGAGTATCGTAATCATCGCCGAATATATGGATGCTGTCCCTCTTTCCGATGGCCACTTCCATGATGATGGGGATAAGGTGAGTCTCCGGTCTGTGATCCTCGCCTATTTTCCCGCTCCTGTGTGCGCCTGCCGCATTGAAATACCTGAGGCATACTGATTTCACGCCATAGGCTTCGTCACACCAGTGCAGCATTTTTTCAATCGCAAGCTTGGTTTCTCCATATGGATTGGTGGGTAGTGTCCTGTCACTTTCCATTATTGGTGTTCTCTCAGGCTCTCCATAGGTAGCCGCAGTTGACGAAAAGACAATGTTCTTTACGCCGTGATCCACCATTCTTTCAATCAGGCACTGAGTTCCATATACATTGTTGTAGTAATATTTCAGAGGGACCGTAACGCTTTCACCCACCAGGGAATCGGCTGCGAAATGGATCACAGCATCGATATCGTGTTTGGAAAAGACCTTGTCCATGAAGTCTTTGTCCCTGATATCACCCTGATAGAATTTGCCGCCTAAAACAGCTGATTTATGTCCTTTTTGCAGATTATCAACTACGATTATCTCTTCGTTTCCTGAAAGCAGCTCACAAACCACATGGCTTCCTATATAACCTGCTCCGCCTGTAACCAATATGCTCATGCCATTACCTCCACTTCTCTTCCGCCGTCTCCTATTTCTGAAATATAGAAGCTGGCTTCATATCCGATCTTATCCTTATATGCCTTACCTACCGATTCTATAAACCGGTCGATTTTGCTGTTTTCCACCAGGCTTACCGTACAGCCGCCAAAGCCTGCGCCTGTCATACGGGAGCCCAAAACGCCCTCCTGCTTCCTGGCTTCATCCACGAGAGTGTCCAGCTCAGCCCCTGTGACTTCATAGAGATCTCTGAGCGAGTCGTGGGACTGGTTCATAAGCTTTCCGAACAGGATCAGATTCCCTTCCTTCAGGGCTTTGACCGAGTCCAGGACCCTCTGATCCTCATAAACCACGTGCTCTACACGTTTTCTTATGACATCATCGGTAAGAAGGTGTTTATATTTTTCATAGTCCTCACACGAAATATCCCTTAAACAGGTGGCCTCCGGAATGACTTTTTTAAGTATCTCCAGCCCCTCTTCGCACTGGGCTCTGCGTTCGTTGTATTTGCCTTCTCCAAGGCTTCTTTTTTTGTTGGTATTCGAAATGACGAGAGAATATCCGTCAAGTTTTACAGGAACCAGTTCATAGCTCAGATCCCTGCAATCGAGGAATATAGCGTGGTCCTTTTTACCCATGGCCGACGCGAACTGATCCATGATGCCGCACTTGACACCGATGAAATTATGCTCGGCTTTTTGTGATATCACTGCCATTTCGATCATGTCGATCTGCTTGCTTTTGCCGTATTCCTCATCCCCCAGGCTGACCAAAGCTACTGCTGTAGCAAGTTCGATGGCTGCCGATGAGGATAAGCCGCTTCCCAGCGGGACCTTGTCCTCGTACATCAGATCACAGCCGATCACATTATAGCCTGCCTTTATGAGCTCGTCTGCAACACCAAGCTGATAATTACCCCACTTAAGGTTCCTGTATGCCTGGAGATTATCCAGATCGGCTTCCACCATTACTTCAAGATCGGTCGCTATGAGTCTTATCGTCCTGTCCTGACGAGGCCTTGCCACCACAGTAGTGGCGAGGGTCAGGGCTGCCGGGAAGACAAATCCGCCGTTATAGTCGGTATGCTCGCCTATGAGATTCACTCGTCCCGGTGACTTGAATATGCGGATTTTCTCACTGCTGCCGCCAAAGTAACCAAGAAAACTTTCAATAAGGGCTCCATGGTTCATATCAACGCCTCCCTCCGGCACCTTATGGCCTGGTATCTTTACTTACAAATTTCTGATAAGCTGCTCTCAGTTCCTGTGCTTTTTCCTCAGGAGCGGTCGGATTGCAGTGCGCCCAAGCTCCCGTCTCACTTGAAGCATTGAATTTCTGCTTCACCTCAGAGCGCATGGGCGGGAAAAACTCTATGTGAAAATGATATATATCAGAATAATCGCCGCTGTTCACCGGGTCCTGATGCATACACATCATATAGGGAAAAGGTTTGTCAAACAGTGAATCCAGCATGCCCACCGTCTGTCTCACGGTTTTTGCCAGATTGTCCTTCTCCCGCTCACTGAACTGTGAAAGGTTCTGCTTGTGGTTTCTGCTGATGATATATACTCCGTAGGGGTATTCGGTAAAGAAGGGCAATACGACAGTGAAATCTTCATTTTCAAATATGATTCTCTTTTCAAAAGCCTTCTCCTCTTCAAGCATACGGCAGATCAGGCATTCTCCCGTCCTCTGATGATGCTCCTCGCACGCCTTGAGCTCCAGTTCCAGTTTCTTGGGAATGAAAGAGTATCCGTATATCTGACCGTGGGGATGGGGCATCGTGACACCTACGACCTCGCCGCGGTTCTCAAAGATAAAGATATACTTGATATTTTCATCTTTTTTGAGATCCTCATATCTTTCCACCCAGAGATCCACCAGTTTTCTTACATGGTTTTCGGACAGCTCCGGAAGGGTTATGGTATGGTTCGGCGAATAGAGTATCACCTCACACTTGCCATAGGCTGGCGCTGTCCTGAAAAAATCATTGCTCACGTCATCGGGCTGGGGTGGATTTTGCATAAGCGCCGGAAAATCATTGTCATATTTCAGTACTTCATAATCCGGAACTTTTCCTGACGAAGGGCAAAACGGACACCAGTCCTTCGGCATCTGAGGCCGGTCCTGCCTGTGTGACGCGATCATGATCCAGTCTTTAATCAGAGGATGCCATCTGAGTTCAGCCATATAAAAACCATCCTTTCTTTATGTAAACTGAAGTTTTCATTCAAATCGCCTTTTCATTTTGTGGAGCGATGCGGCAAAGAATCCTTAAGATCCTTCGACTCCGTTTCGCTTAGCTCAGGATGACCGGGTAAACCTCTTCGAAGCATTTTCTGTGTCATCCTGAGCGAAGCGAAGGATTTTATATAGTTACTATGCGGATATATACCTTCTTCACTGCACTGCGTTTCGTCCTGGATGACACATATGTAATGAGTCAAAGTCTCCGTCCCCGAAACTCACTTTAATTATAGGATTGTTCAGCATTAAGGTGAATGTTACAATGTTAGTATAATATGTGTTATTGTTGACTCGAAGGATGATCTTGATGCTTGAGAAATATTATATTTCTAAAAAGGACAATACTGATCTGAATGTTTACAGATGTGGTTTTGAAGAGTGCACTCCGGGTTATTTCTGGGGTCCTGGCGTCCGTGACCACTATATAATCCATATCGTTTCATCAGGAAAAGGAAGCTATACGGTAGACGGAAAAACATTCAGCCTTGAATCAGGACAGGGATTTTTGATCTGTCCCGGGCAACTCGTATATTACAGGGCTGATGATGTTTCTCCCTGGACATATTCATGGGTCGGTTTCCACGGCATCAAGGCCGAGCAGGTCCTAAAAAAGGCAGGCCTTACCACAGACGACCCCATATTCAGCTGCACAGAGTCTGATAACCTTATACCGAGCCTTAATGATCTCATCAGGGAAGCCAGGAATGCGCCTGCGTCAGACCTGATGCTGACAGGCATGCTTTACCGGTTTTTGGCCTATCTGGTCAACAGGCGCGAAAACAAAATACAGGCTGGCGAGAGAACACCGGACAAAACCCGGTATGTCTCCAAAGCAGTGGAATATATTGAAAAAAACTATTCCGAAGATATATCCGTCAACTCCGTCGCCGATTATTTAAAGATAAACAGGAGCTATCTCTCAACGTTATTCACCAAATATCTCGGGACAACTCCCAGAGAATTCATAATCAAATACAGGATGGACAAGGCCTGTGAGCTGCTTAAAAATCCATTGCTGAGCATAAGCGATGTAGCAAGGTCGGTAGGCTACGAAGATTCCTTCCAGTTCTCCAAAACCTTCAAAAAAGTAATGGGAATACCGCCTTCCACGTACAGGATGGCTATTTAGAAAGACATACGGCAGCAATATAAGATGATAAATATGTCAATTTATAATTGGACTATTTTTATTTTACATGTTATATTATTATATATCATTTTATATTCAGGAGAGATATTCGAATGAAAAGAAACGGTGTGTTCTTTAAAGGAGATAAACTGATACATACTAAAACGGCTGAACTGCCATTGGGCTCGGTGCTTCCCGAAGGCTGGCTGCATGAGCAGCTTGTACTTCAGTCCGAAGGCCTCACAGGACATCTGGATGAATTCTGGGATTCGGTGGGACCCAACAGCGGCTGGCTGGGCGGTACGGGAGAAAACTGGGAACGAGGACCGTATTATCTGGATGGCCTGGTCCCCCTCGCATATCTTCTCAATGATGAAGATTTGATCATGAAAGCCCTGCCATGGATAGAATGGACACTTGAGAGCCAGACACCCGACGGCGATTTCGGTCCCCGCAGCAACGCTGACTGGTGGCCCCGCATGGTCATGCTCAAGGTGCTGATCCAATATCATGAGCTCACCGGTGACAGCCGGGTCATAGATTTTATGCTGCGATATTACGGATTCGTAAGGAAGAATATAGAATCAAAACCTTTGTATTCATGGGGACAGGCACGTGGCGGTGAGCTGATCTACTGCATCCAATGGCTATATGACCGGACCGGATCGGAATGGCTTCTGGAGCTGTCAGAGATCATACATCGCCAGACCCTTGACTGGACCGGCGTATTCAATGACTTCCCATTCACACGTCCGACAGGATTCTATTACAACTGGCACCATATGGCCAGGAGTTATAACTGGGACGAAATCAACCGGCTCATGCAATACCACCTGACTCACATAGTAAACGTGACTATGGGCATCAAGGAACCCGGACTGTTTTATCTTCAGTCCGGTGATGAGACCCACAGAAAGGCTGTTTTGAACGGGATCAGGAATCTGACCCGATACCATGGCCAGGTCAACGGAATGTTTTCGGGCGATGAGCATCTGAGCGGAACAAGCCCTTCACAGGGGCATGAGCTTTGCTCGGTGGTCGAATATCTCTTCAGTCTGCAGACCCTTATGGATATATATGACGAAAACACCCTGATCCCCGATCTCATTGAAAAAGTGGCATTTAATGCTTTGCCTGCTACCATTACAAAGGATTTTTGGGGACATCAGTATCTCCAGCAGACTAATCAGGTGCTGGTGACAAAAGCGAAACGGAACTGGTTCAACAACAACGATGAGTCGAATCTGTTCGGTCTTGAGCCCAACTACGGATGCTGCACCGCCAACATGCATCAGGGATGGCCCAAATTCTTGAAAACCCTTTGGAGAGCGACCGATGACGGCGGTCTCGCTGCAACGGTATACGCTCCCTGTACAGTCAGGGCTAAGGTAGCGGATAACGTGGATATAATCATCGAAGAAATAACCGATTATCCTTTTGAAGAGCACATAATCTTCAGAATAAAAAGCCTTGGGAAGAAAGCTGTTTTCCCTCTCAGGCTCCGCATTCCCGGCTGGTGCGAAAAAGCTGTCGTCAAAATAAACGGAAACACCGAAAGTGTATCAATCGGCGGAACCTATCATACCATCACGAGAGAGTGGCAGCAGGATGATGAAATCATTCTTGAGCTTCCCATGAAAATACGCCTTTCATTCTGGCATAACAACTCTGTGGGAATAGAACGTGGGCCTCTTGTTTATGCCCTGAAAATCAAAGAGCAATGGAAGAAGCTAAGAGAAAACGGCCCCTATGGGGACTGGGAGGTTTATCCTGATTCACCGTGGAATTATGCTCTTGAGCTCGATGCCGAGAATCCTGAAAATTCGTTCATGGTTATCCGGAACAGTCTGGCACGTCAGCCCTTCGATTGCGAAAACTCGCCCATCGTGCTGAAAGCCGCTGGCCGAAGACTTCCTCAATGGCAAATTGTAGATGACTCTGCAGGAGATGTTCCTTTAAGTCCTGTTGTCTCAAACGAGCCTTCAGAGATGATCGAGCTCATTCCTTACGGAGCTGCGAAGCTTCGGATATCACAGTTTCCGTACATCAGGACAAAATGAATGTTCAATATAAAGGCAGGGAAATGAAATGGCATTCAGAGATCTGTATATTGAAGGCAAAAACGTGATACCAGTGGTCAAGGCTCTTTCCAGTGATATCCGGCTTGAGATCCTCGGCCTGCTGGAGGACGGAGAGCTCAACATCCAGTCCATAGCGAAGCGGCTTGGACTCAGCAAGACCAATATCCTGACCCATATCAACATTCTTGAGGAAGCAGGGTTCATAAAAACCAGATATGTTCCCGGAACGGTGGGCAATCAAAAGATGTGCTCCAAGGTCTATGACAGGCTGATCTTCAATTTCAGCAGAAAAAGCAGATCCGACGCAAATCAATACCGTGAATACTTTATCCCTGTGGGAAACTACTTCGATTTCAGCATCTATCCTCCCTGTGGTCTGGCAAGCAGGGAAAATGTCATAAAAAAATGGGATGACCCTGAGGTGTTCTATGATATCGAAAGAGTTAAGGCCGATCTTGTCTGGGGCTCACACGGCTTTGTCGAATACAGGATCCCCCTGCCCGAAGATTTAATAATCGAACGAACCATAAAAATCGAATTGATACTTGAGGTATCGGCCCTGGGAGAGCTGGTGGAACACAAAGCCCTGAGGCTTCCTGAAGGTATGGATAAAAGTAATCTCACCGAAGGTATATCGGACATCACATTCTGGGTGAACGGATTGGAAGCAGGCACTGTGACTGTCGAGGAATACAGCCGTGGAACTGGCGGCAGGTTCACTCCGACCTGGTGGAAGGGCTCCAGCTACGGAAAGCAGATAACATTAGTCCTTACACAGGATCATACTTCAATAAATGGCGCAAAGCAGACAAACAGAGGTTTATCCGATTTCAACCTGGGCGGCGCTCTGAAATTCCGTGCAGGCATAAAGGATGAAGCCCTTCACAAGAGCGGCTTCAATATTTACGGAAATCATTTTGGCAATCATGGAACTGATATCGTTCTGAGAATATATGACGCACCACTTCAGGATGCTTAATACGCGCTTTTTGACTGCCCCTCGCCTTTTACCAGGACAGGGGTGGTCGAATAGCCTACTCCCAGGCGCTCGCAGCCAAGATCGATATAATGTTTGGCAGTTTTTATATCGCGGATCCCGCCTGATGCTTTTACCTTTATACGGCCTTTTGCGGCATCGAGCATAGCTCTGACAGCTTCCTCGGTAGCTCCGCCATTATGGAATCCGGTGGATGTCTTCACGAAATCGGCACCGGCTTCGATACAGATCTCAGTGGTCTTTCTGATCTCTTCCTCATTTAAAGTGCAGGTTTCAAAAATAACTTTCAAAACAACACCCGATTTTTTCGTGATATCCGTCACTGCCCTGATATCCTTGAGAACCAGATCCCACAGGCCTGATCTGATGTAGCTGTAATTGGCCACCATATCTATTTCCTGAACGCCTTTTTTGACGTACTGTGACGCTTCGAACGCCTTGACCTCGGAAGGCACATTGCCATGGGGAAATGCAAGTACGCATGAAACCTCAGTTTGGCTGCCCTTACAAAGCTCCAGCGCAAGATCTATATCACAGGGCCGTACACAAACTGTCCTGGCTGAATAATGAATGCCTTCTAAAATAGCTTTAATAACTTCATTTTGCTTCATTTCAGGCTTTAAAACTGCATGGTCGATGTAACGGGCTATATCCATGGCTTGTCCTCCGTAACTCAAGCAAAAATTAATATCTTCATAAAAGAGTATAGTCCAGCGATCATCCTGTTGTCAATTACAGCAGGAAATTATCCGTATGTACTTTTTCTGTCAGACGATTATCTCACCTGATTTGAGGCTTACATAAACCAGCCAGTATCCGCCCATATCACGTACCTGGCTCTCAGATACCGATACCCATTTGCATGCATTTTCAAAGGGCTTGTTATCTTTTTCATCCTTTGCCGGTACACCGATGACATAATACTGAGCGCCATTATCGCCGCGATACAGACCTGCCAGTATATGCTTGAACTTGAAAAGGCCGACCAGGATTTTAGGATTCGCGAAAAGAGGGACATTTATCCCTGACATATACATAATATTGCTGAGCTTGGCCAGATCCGACACCCTGTACCAGCTATATCCCCTGTTGGGCCTTTTGAACGGCTGATATGCCTCAAAATTGTTTGACAGCATTCCTTCCAGCTTATTTATGTCGCATTTGTACGGGCTGTACTCCCTTCCTGTCCTTGGCATTCTCTGACCGGCAGACTCCCTGCTTCCGGATTTTGGAGGAGGCGGATTCAGCCGGGTTCCGACGTCTTCAGCCAGATTGTCATTCTGCACGTTGATTGCGGGAGCGTCTGTTTTTATATCATTTTTCTCTCCGGCGTCGCTTTCGGTCTTTTCCTCTGCCCATACCTGCCTGGGCTGATACTGAGGATCGGTCTCTTCCCTGTACAGCGTTCTGGCAGGCTCAGTCTGCTGCTCTTCTTCCTCCGGCTTCATCAGGATGGCCTGTCTGATGCTCTCATCCCATTTATAGTTTTTTTCGAAGCTGGAAAACAGAGGTATCCATTTTCTGTTGTTACTTTCAGCTGTCAGTGCGGCATATCTTATTTCTTCAGGCTTGACATTCAGGTTTCTGAGCGTTTCCGCATCTATTTCGAGTCCGCTCTGCATGCCGGCATATGATGTATTGACAGGTCCGGCCAGAACAGGCACCAGCTTGCCGTTCCTTGAAAAGATCAGATAGAGCATATGCTTGTACGGTCCCTGTTTAAGACCTTTGACATGGATGGAGACCTGTATCCGTCCATTCCAGCAATCCAGGCGTACGAAAGCTTCAGGTGTGCTGCCCGTGCTGAATCCTCCGTCAAGTTCCTCCATTATCGCATATTTTCTCGCAAAACCGGTCTGCATAATAACCTCCAAGCCAACTTTTCCGCGCAATACAGAAACAAAAGCCCTTTCGTTCTGCTTTGCGAAAAAAGCTTATCCCTTGGAATTATACGCACCATGTTTTTCCGATATAACTAAAGAAGCAGACAAGTTTCCGGATAGGACCGATTATTCGGACAACTCTTTGGAAAGATTCAGAAAGTCATATATGGAGAGCTCTTCTGCCCGGATGCTCTCCTTTATCCCCAGCTTTGAAAGCACTTCTCTGAGCCTCTCCTTGCCTCCGGGCACAAATGGCTGATTTCCCAGCGAATTTAGAAGTGTCTTTCGTCTTTGCCCGAAGGATGCTCTGACGACCTTGAAAAAATGATCCTTGTCTATATCCTGAGCCTGATCAAGAACACGCTTTTTCAGCTTTACCACTGCCGAGTCAACATCAGGCTTTGGTATGAAGCAATTTTTCGATACGGTAAAAGCCAGTTTTGGATCAGAATAATATTGTACGGCTATCGACAATGCCCCATAATCCTTCGTTGAAGGTTTGGCGGCCATCCTGAGAGCAACTTCCTTCTGGACCATAAAGACAAGGGTGTCCCATGCCACGTTCCCTTCAAGAAGCATCATAATGATGGGAGTCGTTATATAGTAGGGAAGGTTCGACACGACCTTCAGCGGACCTGTCCAGTCTTTTGTAAGGCTTTCCAGATCAGTTTCCATAATGTCTCCGCAGATGATGGTCACATTGGAAAAAGCGCTTAAATTTTCTTTAAGTGCAGGAATAAGATTTTTATCGATTTCTACAGCAATCACTTTGCCCGCCTTCCCTGCGAGCTCGGCTGTCATCGAACCGATACCGGGGCCGATCTCAACCACCAGGTCGGAAGGGCAAACTTCGCCTGTATCCACTATTTTCCTTATGATGTTGATGTCAGTAAGAAAATTCTGGCCTAAGGTTTTGGTAAGCCTCAGGCCATATTTTTTTAAAACTTCGTTTGTATTAATCATAGGTCATTACTTGCATGGGTTGTTGTTTTCCTTCCATCTGGTATCATTCTGCTCGTTAAGGATATAAACAACCACATCTCTTCTTCCCCATTTTCTGACTTCCTCTTTGGTATCAAAATACAGGTCGATCAGCTTTCCCTTGATAGCGCTTCCGATATCGGCGGCTATAGCAAACCCGTAATCGGGAGCCGGCCCGGGAACTTCAACATATACCTTCGTCCCCAGAGGGATCACTTTGGGATCAACAGCTATGACCCCTTCTCTTGCCTTGAGACCTGTATATGTTATGCCAAACGCCGGATGGTCGGGATGTTTGCCAGTATCTTCATAAGACGCTGTATAGGCTGTGGCCTTCATTTTTATAACGTCTTTATATCTGACCAGGTCTCCTCTATGGTTTCTGAAATTCAGCACTGTTCCATATTCAACGACTTTGCTTACAGGTTCCTTTATGATCTTTTCATTGACGAATTCACGGGAAACAGGTCTGTTGTCTTCATAAGTCAGTTTATAATATTTCTCCCTGATGCCGTTTTCGCCGTTTACTACTACCTTCGTTTCTCCTTCGTTCATCACGTTATTGGGCTTTTCCACTACAGTGAACGGAATTTCGGTCTGTTCTGCTATTATTTCCTCGCTCACACGTACAATACGGATATTCATGCCCTCTTTGATTTTATCTTTGGCATCTACACCTTCATAACGATCCAACGGGTTGAGCGTGATGCCGTTGTCGGCTACAACTTCCTCAACCGTGTCCTTGTAGGACCAAACCTCCTTAAGCTGCCCGTCTACCAAAATATTCACCGGAACAGCACGCTTAATGCTGATCACATTAAGAGCTTCTGAATCCAATTCTGTATCCGGAGCCATGCTGATGTAGTCATCAGGTCTTATGGAAATGTCCAGCATCTCCAAAGTCTCGGCTACATTATCGCTCATAGTTCTAACAGTGATTGGCTTGCCGTTATCAATAATCTGTACGTCCTTGCTTAAACTTTGATACGTTTTTATGCCCGCTGTAACAGCAAATGCAGTTAAAACCAACAACACAGCCAATTGCTTAAGGGGAAGGGCTCGTTTGATGAAAGCAAGATATAGACCATTCATCTAAACTTCCTCTCCTTATATATACATAGAATGTGCAGCCCGACCGGTTCGGGACCGCGCGGCCTGTTCCGGCCGTTTTATCTATATGTACTTATTTCAAACACACTAGCAGCGGTGCCACTGAAATTCGGGAACGATCCCCCTCAGGTTTCGCAAGGCTTCTCTATTTTATATCATGGACTAATTTTTTGTCAAGGGTTACCAACATTTTTGGGAATTACAGATAATATTGCCCAATTTTTAGATATCTTATTGTAACTTAACCTGATCTCCAGTATGTTGGTACCATCGTCCATGCCGGGCAGATTAGTTTTCTTCTCATCTATAATATATGCTTGTACAACGACCTGAACACTTATTATCTCGGGTTCGCCATCCTCGATGACGGTGAAGGTTTCTTTTGCGTCATTTGCTGATTTTTCAGCAATCGTGATCGAGTCGATGGCTGACATCAGCTCTATATATGCTTCCCTATCACTATATTTTTTCCCTAAAAAAGTGAAGTTCTCGCCCAGAAAGCCCAATGAATCATCATAATCCTTTTGGCTTATCGACAAGAACCATTTGCTTACAGTATCTCTTACATCATCGACCATCAGTGATTTATACAGATTGACAGTTTCAGTCAGCTTCGCCAATAACGCATCATTTTCCGTTTCTTTTTGCTGAAGAAGCTGCATCTGGGACTCCAGCTCAGCGATCTTATCCTTATATTCCTTCGCTTCTTTTTCAAGCTTTGAGTTGGTCTGTTCCAGTTCTTCCACTGTGGCTGACAGGATCCGGTTCTGCCCCCTGAGCCAGTCCTGTTCAATCTTGTCTGTTTCCCTTTGCTTCTGCAGATTTTCCTTGTCCCACAATAAATAATTGAGCATAAGAAAAGTAAAGAGCACCAGAGCAGAGATCATAATAACAACAAACTTCTTCATGGTTTACCCCCTGATCCATGATTCGACAAGAGCTTAGCCCGTTATATGCCGTTTTTCAAACCGAACAGTCTTATAGCGTTACCGGCTGTTGCCTCTTCAGCCATATAATAATCTATACCCTTTATTTCAGATATTTTCTCTAAAACATGCTTTATAAGGCCCGACCAGTTTCTTTTTCCCCTGTGCGGTTCAGGGGCCAGATACGGACAATCTGTTTCTGTAAGCAGCATATCCAGCGGCGTATAACGAACCACATCGACCGGCTTATGAGCATTTTTGAATGTCACCGGACCACCGATCCCGATCCTGAATCCCAGGTCCAGCACTTCCCTTGCCATTTCCACCGAGCCCGAAAAACAATGGAAGACTCCTCCTGCCTCACTTGCTTTTTCACTTCTGACAATATCTAGAACATCCTTGTGGGCATCACGGTCATGTATTATTATAGGCAGCTTCAGCTCCCTGGCCAGGCTGATCTGCTTTGCGAACCACTCCCGCTGTTTATCCCTGGGTGAAAAATCATAGTAATAGTCCAGTCCGATTTCTCCTATCGCAACGACCTTGCTTTCCCCGGCAAGCTCTCTCAAGGTGTCAAGAGTACTGTCATTGCATTGGGACACATCGTGGGGATGAACTCCTGCTGCTGCATAGACAAACGGATATTTCCGGGCCAATTCCACAGATTTTTTTGAGCTCTCGATGTTGCTGCCCGCGTTGACTATATGTGTGACAGCGTGTCTGACACATTCGTTCAGAACATCGTCACGGTCGGGATCGAATCTTTCGTCGTCATAATGGGCATGTGAATCTATCAAAATGCAATTCCTCCTGTCAGGACGGCAAATAGGCGCACCCTGCCTACGGGTGCGTAATGCACATCTGTTTATGTCATTCTGACGAAATAATATGCTTTGCATATTATCAGCTAAGGATCTTCATATCTTCGTCCATTGCATGGCCTCAGAATGACACTCTCCGCTTGTGAAGCATCTGCTGTATTAACTTACCCTGCTTCCGGTGGGTATATCTCCGTCTACGGTAACCAGCGCGAGCTTCCCTGACTCCTTGTCCGAGGCGGCCAGTATCATTCCCTGGCTCTCTATACCTCTCAATTTGGCAGGCTTTAAATTGGATACAAGTATCAGGACCTTCCCGACCATTTCTTCGGGGGTATAGTATTGGGCTATGCCCGAAACCACCTGACGCTCCTCATTGCCGCACTGAAGCTTCAGCTTGAGAAGCTTGTCGCTTTTCTCTACCTTTTCGCAGGATAATACCTTGGCTACTTTCAGCTCTACCTTGGCAAAGTCCTCGATACCGATCAAAGCCACTCCCTCGGGCTGCCCTGTTTTATCGGCAGCCGGCTTCGCTTCTCGGCCCGCTGATTCAGAAGAAGCCTGTGTTACTTTTTGCTTCTTCTCCATTTCAGCAAGAGCTTCCAGTTCTTTTTCAAGATCTATACGCGGGAATATTATTTCGCCCGGAGTTACTGGTGCTGACTGTTTATATACACCCCATTGTCCAGCACTTTCCCATGTCCTGTCCTCCTCGGCTATGGCAAGCTGAGACCAGATCTTGAACGGAGTCTCGGGCATAAACGGCTGGATCAGTATGGAAATTATGCGGATGCTCTCGGCAAGGTTATACAGGACCCCTGCCAGTCGTGCCTTGTTCTCCTCTTTTTTGGCAAGAGACCACGGCATGGTCTCATCGATGTATTTGTTTGTACGGGAAACAGACTTCCATATCTCTGTGAGAGCTGCGCTGAACTGGAGCTTATCCAGATATTCCTCAGTTCTCTTCTTTGTGCTGGACAACACGCTTATAAGCTCCTGATCGAACTCTCCGCTTTCTCTTGTCCCGGGGATCACCCCGCCGAAGTATTTGCTGATCATGGCTGTCGTGCGGCTTACAAGATTTCCCAGATCATTTGCAAGATCCGAATTGATCCTGTTTATCAGTGCTTCATTGGAGAAAACTCCGTCAGCCCCGAAGGGTACTTCCCTCAAGAGGAAATAGCGGATGGCATCAAGCCCGTATTTTTCTATCAATACAACAGGATCTACAACATTTCCTTTGGATTTCGACATTTTGCCGCCTTCAAGGACCAGCCAGCCATGGCCGAAGACCTGCTTCGGAAGAGGCAGATCCAATGCCATCAGCATTGCGGGCCATATTATGGTATGGAACCTGACTATTTCTTTTCCTACCAAATGGACATCGGCAGGCCAGTATTTTCTGAAGTTTTCATCATTGTCCGAAAGATATCCGAGAGCTGTTATATAGTTGGACAATGCGTCTATCCAGACATATACCACATGTTTTTCGTCAAATGTCACCGGAACGCCCCAGTTGAATGAGGTACGGGAAACACAGAGGTCCTCAAGACCCGGGCGCAGGAAATTGTTGAGCATCTCGTTGCGTCTTGAGGATGGCTGTATAAACTCCGTATTCTCTTCAAACAGCCTGATAAGCCTGTCCTGATATTTGGAAAGTCTGAAGAAATAGCTTTCCTCCCTTGTCTTTTCTACTGCTCTGCCGCAGTCAGGACATTTGCCATCCACCAGCTGAGTCTCAGTCCAGAAGGATTCGCAGGGTGTGCAGTACCAGCCCTCATACTCGCTCTTATATATGTCCCCTTTGTCATAAAGAGCTTTAAATATCTTCTGGACTGCCTCAACATGCTCCTGGTCGGTAGTTCTGATGAACTTGTCGTTGGTGATCTTCATGAGGCTCCACAGCTTCTTTATACCATCGACGATCTTATCGACATATTCCTTCGGGGTAACACCATTTTCTGCGGCAACCCTTTGAATTTTCTGGCCGTGTTCGTCGGTTCCGGTCAGAAACATCACATCATAGCCCTGAAGCCTTTTATATCTTGCCATCGCATCGGCAGCCACGGTCGTGTACGAATGGCCTATATGAAGCTTTCCGCTTGGGTAATAGATCGGTGTTGTGATGTAAAATGTTTTCCTTTCCACGTTAACCTCCATCATGCCGTTTTTGCATGACCAAACAGGCTGTCTGAATTTTTAATCAGTCAGTTGCCTTCTTGAAGCATGCACGGCATATCTATTCAATATAATTTTATATTACTTATTCTTTCCAATAAGTATACCATGCCGGATTCAGTTTGTAAAAACATCCTGAACAGTCAGAACAGCAGTGCAAAAGATCCCGTTGCCTTTTCCGAACTCGGTCAGACCTTCTCCCGACGTAGCCGTTATACCAACACTGCCTGATTCTATGCCAAGAAGAGCCGCTATACTTTGCCGCATCGGTTCGATGTAGGGAGCGAGCTTTGGCCTTTTTGCCTCGATCGACACTGAAACATGTACTATTTTTTTGCCCTTCATCGTTTCCAAAGCTTCTTTAAGGTATACCCGGCTGTCTTTTATCCCCTGTTTAAGACATAACTCGTCAGCTCTCCCGCCGAGGATATTAACGCAGGATATCCCAGAAACGGCATTTGTAATGGCATGCAGGACAACATCGGCATCACTGTTTCCGGCAAGTCCCGGGCAGCCTTCTATCTCGATGCCTCCAAGTATAAGCTTTTTATTTTCATCCGGTCCGGTAAATTTATGGCTATCCTGGCCTATGGCTACTCTGAACAAGAGGATCCGCTCCTTTGTGACTACTTTTTAAAAAAAGTGGGGCTTTTCGCACCACTTTTGATTTTTTCCGAATAAACTCTTATTTTTGATTCTTACCCTCTCTGCTTTCTTTCAGTCTGTACCCCAGTACCATCAGGCTGTCGCTCAAGTGAACGTTCTCAACTATTATATCATCACCCAGCCTCAGATCGGTGGGAGAGAAATTCCATATGCCTTTTATCCCCAGATCGGTGACCTGAGTGGCCACTTCGTTCACTTTATTATTCGGAACAGTGAGCATAGCAATATCGACACGTTGAGCTTTGACGAATTCAGGAAGCGTATCCATATGCATGACCTTGATATTGTTGATCATCGTGCCGATTTTTTCCTTGTTGACGTCGAAGATTCCTACTATGTCAAAACCCCTCTTGGAAAAATTCTCGTAATTAGCCAGTGCATTACCCATGTTACCGGCACCCACAATAATGCAGGAAAATCTTTTGTTGGTACCCAAAATCTTGCTGATTTCATCATAGAGATATTCCACATTATATCCATAACCCTGCTGTCCGAATCCGCCGAAGCAGTTCAGATCCTGTCGGATCTGAGATGCCGTGATATGCATCCTCTCACTGAGTTCCTTTGATGAAATGCGTTTGATGTCAAGCTTTATGAGATCGGAAAGGTAACGAAAATACCTTGGGAGCCTTCTGATAACAGCCATTGAGATCTTCTTTTCCTCAATCATACTTATTCCCTGCCTTACTGTGTTTTGTAATTAACGCATTTCAATTCTATCATAATTGTTATTTTTTTGTCAATTTATTATACCACTATGAAAAAATTAAAACTTAAGTGGTATTGAATTATAATCTTACATTGATTCCCTGATCTTTCAGGTAATTCTTAAGATCCGGTATCTTCATTTCCCCAAAGTGGAACAGCGATGCGGCAAGCACGGCATCGGCCTTCCCTTCGGTGATCGCATCCCTGAAGTGCTCGGAATTTCCAGCTCCTCCCGATGCGATGACGGGTATCCCCACCGCTTCCGACACCGACTTTGTAAGCTCTATATCATATCCGGCCTTCGTGCCGTCGCGGTCCATGCTGGTCAGCAGGATCTCGCCCGCTCCGCGTCTCTCGACCTCTGCAGCCCATTCCACAACATCCCTGCCTGTATTGACACGGCCGCCGTTAAGGTACACATCCCAGCCAGATCCGTCAGCTCGCCTTTTTGCGTCGATGGCAGCGACAACACACTGGGAACCGAAGCGCATGGCTGCCTCGGTTATAAGCTCAGGTCTTTTCAATGCTGCTGAATTTACTCCTATTTTGTCGGCTCCGGCGAGAAGTATGCGGCGAAAATCCTCGACTGTCCTTACACCGCCTCCCACTGTAAAAGGTATGAATACCTGCTCTGCTACGCGGCTTACCACATCCAGCATGATATTCCTTGAGTCCGAAGAGGCCGTTATGTCCAGGAAAACCAGCTCGTCAGCCCCGGCTTTGTCATAAGCAGCCGCGCATTCCACCGGATCTCCGGCGTCGATCAGATTTACAAACTGAACCCCTTTGACGACCCTGCCCCCATGTACATCAAGACAGGGGATCACTCTCTTTGTGAGCATGACTTCTACCTCGTTTCGGGTACACCATTCTTGCGAAACCCTTCTTTATCAATTCTTGTACTTGTATTCGTAACTCGTAACCCACCCTTAGTGCCGGGCTACAAGTCCCAAATGATATTCACAGCGTATTTCCCATGTCATCCTGAGGGAGTGAAACGACCGAAGGATCTTTTCCTTCAGCGCATTTACAGTTCTTCTGCAATCAGCAGTGCCTGCTTCAGTTCTACATCACCGGTATATATAGCCTTCCCGACTATCACACCGGCCACGCCTGTTTCCTTGAGTTTCCGTATATCCTTCAGGGAGGAGACCCCACCTGAAGCAATGACATCCATGCCGACCGCACTTACCATTTCCTTCATGGCGAAAATGTTCGGTCCTGCCAGCATTCCGTCTGTGTTAATATCGGTATATATGATAGTACTGACCCCCATGGACTCCATTTTCTCTGCAAGCTCAAGGGCTTTGACACTGCTGGTCTTTTCCCAGCCTTCAATAGCCACATACCCGTCTTTGGCGTCTATCCCCACCACAATCCTGTCTCCGTATTTTTTGACGGCATCAGCCACAAGGTGAGGATTTTTAACAGCTGACGTCCCCAGTATTACACGTGTAATCCCCAAGCCCAGAACCTCGTCGATGTCCTCCATGGTCCTGATGCCTCCGCCTGTCTGGACCGGAATGTCCAGCGATTTGGCGATAGTGCCTATTATATCCCTGTTGCTTCCGTCACCCCTGGCTCCGTCCAGATCCACTACATGCACAAATTTAGCCCCTGCTTTCTGGAACTGAAGAGCCATGCTCACAGGATCGTCGGAAAATATGGTTATCTTGTCGTACTGTCCTTGTTTGAGCCGTACACACTTGCCATTGATGATATCGATTGCCGGGAAAACTGTCATGATCCATACACCACCTTCAGGAAATTCTTAATGATAGCTGCTCCAGCCTTGCCGCTCTTTTCGGGATGGAACTGAAATGCAAAAACATTGTCCTTCGATATAGCCGCATCAAACTCAAAGCCATAATGACACCGGGCCGAAACAATGGCTTTGTCTTCCGATTCCACATAGTATGAATGGACAAAGTACAGGTAAGCTTCATCCTGTTTATCTTTACTCTCTGATTTGCTGTCTATATCATCTATAATGCTTCGCGGCAGATTTTCAAGCAAAGGGCATGGCTTTAAAAGCTTTAGGCTGTTCCAGCCCATATGGGGTATTTTTAATCCCATGCTGCCGGGAAACTTCCTTACCCTTCCCCTGAAAATATCCAGTCCTTTTACATTTGGCATGCCTTCTTCGTGCTCCTCGCTTTCGGAAAACAACAGCTGAAAGCCAAGACAAATCCCCATAAAAGGCTTACCCATCTCTATGCACTTTCGCACGACCCTGTCCATTCCCTTTTCCACAAGGCTTTCCATACAATCCGAAAAAGCGCCCACTCCGGGAAGGACAACAGCATCGCTGCTTAAGATCGTTTTTTCATCATCAGTGGCTATACACTCTGCTCCAGCTTTTTCAAACGCTTTGACTACGCTTCTCAAATTGCCCGCATCATAGTCTATGACGGTGATCATACAGTATACTTCTTTCCGATGATTCTTTCATAGGCTTCGATATATTTTGCCCTGGTCTTTTCAATGACCTCTGCGGGAAGCTTGGGCGCAGGCGGGCGTTTATCCCAGTCAAGAGTCTCCAGATACTCTCTTAAGTACTGCTTGTCAAAGCTCTTTTGCGCTCTGCCTGGTTCATAGTCTGAAAGCTCCCAGAACCTGGACGAGTCGGGAGTGAACATTTCGTCAGCAACTACGAGCCTGCCATCCAGCATTCCGAATTCAAACTTTGTATCTGCAAGTATTATTCCCTTGCTTAAAGCATATTCGCTTGCTTTTTTATACAGGGCGATGGATTTTTCCTTAAGCTCAGATGCCAGCTCCTCGCCTATCTGTTCCTTTACGTATTCATAGCTTACATTTATATCATGGCCTTCCTTTGCCTTTGTCGACGGTGTGAATATGGGCTCGGGAAGCCTGTCGGCCTGTCTCAGCCCTGCCGGAAGCTTGATCCCGCTTATCTCTCCAGTGGCCTTGTAATCTTTAAGACCCGAACCTTCAAGATAGCCTCTTACGATACATTCAGCCTCGACCATCTTTACTCTTTTAACAAGCATCGATCTGCCCTTGAGCTCTTCCTTAAATTTTGACAGCCCCATGGGATATTCCGAAACATCGGTGGTTACCAGATGATTTCCGATTATGTCCTTGCAATAGTCGAACCAGAACTCTGATATGCCGGTCAAAACACAACCCTTGTCGGGGATAAGGTCGTCGAAAACGACATCAAACGCGGATATCCTGTCGGTGGCGACCATAAGGAGCATGTCTTTGCCGACCTCATAGACATCCCTCACTTTTCCTTTTATAAATACAGGCAGATCAATGAAATTAGTATCCCTGATGAGCATAGAATTTTCCTCCGTTTTTATACGTTTATAAAGAACCTTTTGTTGACAGAACACCTTTTATGGACGGATCTATTGTCACCGCTTCCTTAAGCGCTCTTGCAAAGGCTTTAAAGACTGCTTCGATTATATGGTGATTGTTCTTTCCATGTATAAGCTTTATATGCAGCGTCATGCCCGCATTTACCGAAAGGGCGCGGAAAAATTCCTCGAACATTTCGGTTTCCATCTCTCCGATCTTTGCGGTTGTAAAGGGTACTTCAAAATGGAGATACGGCCGGTTGGACAGATCAAGGCTTACAAGAGCCAGGGCTTCATCCATGGGGACAATGCTTGTCCCGAACCTCTTTATTGACTCGCGGTTTCCAAGAGCCTCATTGATAGCCTTTCCGAGCACTATGCCGATATCCTCGGCAGTATGATGCCCGTCTACAAAAAGGTCTCCCTTGCAGGAAAGATCAAGATCGAAACGCCCGTGTCCCGAAAAAAGGCACAGCATATGATCCAAAAAACCCAATCCTGTGGTAACGGAATTTTCCCCCTGCCCGTCCAGGTTCAGCTTGAGGAAAATCTCAGTCTCCTTTGTTTTTCTGGTTAAATCGGCTATCCTCATTTTATTGACCATTCCCTTCATAAACTTCAACATACTGCAAGTTGCCAGGTCCATATAGTCATTGAGTAAGATCCTTCACTGCACTGCGTTTCGTTCAGGATGACATAAGTGAATGCTTCGAAGAGCATTACCCTGTCATTCTGAGAGAGCATAGCGACCGAAGAATCTTAAAACCAGTGCAGTCAGCCAGTATGATTCTTCGTTTCACTCAGGATGACATAA
>DULR01000007.1 GCA_012840245.1 Clostridiaceae bacterium | reverse complement strand
TCCATACAATCACTCCATTCCTGGTTGAAAAAGTTGGCCTACTTTTTCAACTTTTTCAACTTGTTTTACTGTGATTGTATCAACTACACAACCGATATACTATGTGAGGGTTTCTTTGACGCTTACGGATGTTCGAATAGAAATGGACAACATAAAAACCAGGGCCGGTCGATCATTCGCCCTGGTTTTTTACTTATGATATGTTTCATTGTTTATGATTTTAAAAGCCCGGTAGATCTGCTCGAGCAGAATTATCCTGGCGAGCTGGTGGGGGAATGTCATTTTTGACAGGCACAGTTTATAATCGGCGGTATCAAGAATTGATTCATCCAGCCCTGTTGAGCTTCCTATGATAAACGAAAGATCGCTTTTGCCGCCGGTCATGAAGCTTTTCATTTCCCTGGAAAACTCCGGCGAATCCATTTCTTTTCCGTCCAGAGCCAATGCAATGGTTGTGGTGTTTTTCCCCAGTGCTCTAACTATTCTTTCGGCTTCCTTTTGTCTGATTTTTTTATCCTGGGATGCATTTGCGTCATCGGGAGCTTTTTCTTCATCTGCCTCGATGACCTCTATCCTGCAAAAACGGGAAAGACGCTTCAAATATTCCTTTTGAGCGTCTTTTAAATAGCTTTCCTTAAGTTTTCCCACACATACGATCCTGATATTCATTCTAAGCTCCGGTATTTATATACATAACATTCGAAGCCCTGTCCCTCATTGCTACTTCCAGATATACATCCTTCATAGGAGTTATGTTTTTCTCCAGAAGCGCATTGCATACAGTCCTGTATGCCAGCTCGGGGAAATTGTTCTCCTGGCTCAAGTGGCCAAGCAAAAACCTCTTTGTGCCGCACTGAGCCAGATGGGCCACGACCTTGCCTGCCATTTCATTGCAAAGATGTCCGTGATCACTCAGGATCCTTTGCTTTAAAGGCCACGGATATCTTCCTGTCATAAGCATCTCAATATCGTGATTCGATTCCAGCAGGATCATATCACTTTTTTCAAGGTTAGCCAGAAGCAGATCGTTCATATGTCCGATATCTGTCGCAATGGTCAGCTTCTTGTCTTCAATAAAAATATTGTATCCTACCGGACATGCTGCGTCATGAGGGATCGGAAAGGGCTTTACTGAAACATCTCCGATAGTTTTTGTTTCACCAGGCTCTATATAACGGATGTTCCCGCTGTCCAGCTTGCCCATGAAAGGCCGCATTGCATCCCATGTTTCAGTATTTGCAAAAATGGGGATCTTATGACGTCTGGAAAGAATGCCCGCTCCGCTGATATGATCACTGTGTTCATGGGTTATAAAAATACCGGCTATGTTATCAAATGATTCACCGATGCTTTTCAGCGCGTTTTCAATTCGCCTGCCGCTTACCCCGGCATCAATAAGGATTGATGTATTATTATATGATATGAATATGCAGTTGCCGCTTGAACCGCTGAATAGGCTGCAGATCTTTATCATGCTTATGCCCCGGACCTGTGTTCTGTACACATTTTCCGATATAACAGCACAGGCCGGATGCCTCCTTCAATTGCTTTAAAATTCCCAAATCTCCGATTTAACACGGACCGTCGCTGATTCTTCTAATATCGGCTCCCAGCAGTCGAAGCTTTTCGACCATGTTCTCATAGCCGCGGTCGATATAATGAACATTGCTGATCTCAGTTTCTCCCTCAGCAATCAGCCCGGCAATGACACACGCCGCTCCGGCTCTCAGATCGGTAGCCTTGATCGGTGCGCCCGTCAGCTTGGAGCCACCTTCGATCACGGCCATCCTTCCCTCTACACGTATATTTGCGCCCATTCTTCTTAACTCTTCAATGTACTGGAAGCGATTTTCAAATATACTTTCGGTAATCGTGCTGATGCCTTCGGCCCTTAAAAGCAGGACTGCTGCCGGAGGCTGCAGGTCAGTAGGAAATCCGGGATATGGAAGTGTCTTTATATTTACCTTTGTCAGACGGTCCTTAACATATATCCTGATACTTTCGTCATACTCCTCGACCTTGACATTCATCTCCATCAGCTTGGCAGTCAGCGACTCCATGTGCTTCGGAATCACGTTCTTGACCAGTACGTCGCCTTTTGTGGCCGCTGCCGCTATCATGAAGGTACCGGCTTCGATCTGGTCAGGAATGATACTGTGAATAAGGCTGCCCTTAAGGGATTTTACTCCGCGTATGCGGATGACATCGGTACCTGCTCCCTTTATATCTGCGCCCATAGCATTCAAAAAGTTTGCTATATCAACAATATGGGGCTCTTTTGCAGCATTCTCGATAGTCGTAAGGCCTTCGGCCCTGACCGCCGCCAGCATGATATTGACCGTAGCCCCGACGCTTACAACGTCAAGATATATGGAAGCACCGGTTAATTTACTGGCTGTAAGCTTAATATATCCGTGTTCGATATCAACCTTTGCTCCTAGGGATTCAAAGCCTTTAATATGCTGATCGATCGGGCGGGATCCGAAATTGCACCCGCCCGGAAATGTGACAACCGCTCTTTTGAATCTTCCAAGCAATGCCCCCATTAAATAATACGACCCTCTGAGCTTGTGCATATCGGGTGTCGTTGCCATATATGAGTTGACATTCCTGGTGTCTATTCTCAATGTAGTCTCGTCTATATTTTCAAACCGGACTCCGAGGGATTCCATTATCCTTTTCAAAATCGCAATATCCAATATATTCGGTACATTTTCAATAGTGCATACGTCGCTAAGTAATAAAGCAGCCGGTAGAACCCCTAATGCTGCGTTTTTTGCTCCGCTGATCGTAACCTCGCCTTTTAATCTTTTTTGGCCGCGGATTATAAGTTTATCCACCTGTACACCAACCTTCCGGTTTCTTCATTTGGATTCTCAAGTAAATATTATACCATATGTACCTTGTTAAGCAAATAACTAAAGCTTTACACCGGTGTAGGCATTATAATACATTACTGTTCCATCATTAAGTATAACCCGCCAGACAGGATTTCCATAAATATCCCCTTCAGAAATCTGTTTATAACCAAAATCAACATGTTCTATCCGGGTGCCTGATGGCAGTCCGGCAGTGACCAGCACCTGGTATGCCGACAGGATCTCGCTTGCTCCGTTACCTTTGCTTACATCTTTTGTGGGAGCCCATAATGTAAGCAGTCCTTCACTGTTAAGTCTTGCCGTGATTGTCTGATCAAAAACAACACTGTTCTTATATTTCAAATTGAAGGTGATCTGTATCGATCCGTCCTTTTCCTCCATATCACCCATAATTATGCTGTTTTTGCTGAATCCGAGCTCCTTCAGATAATCCATCAGTCTTTTTCCGAATTTATCGGGATCGGAGTATAAGTCCCTGCCGTCATTAAGCTTATCTTTTATAAGCAGCACATCCTCCGACAAGCCTATGGATTCTTCCCCGTTTTCTATATAGAACTCTTTTTGGTTAAAGGAAGCGGGTACTATCCCTCCAAATACCAATTTACATAGCTTTTGGGGGTCGTATTCCCTTGAAATGTATATGATCCTGCCTACCTGTTTTGAAATGACGGGTATATCTGCATTTACTTCAATATCTTTTGACTTAAGATAATCGATCGCGTACTTCCTGTAACTGTCCGAAAACATGGTTGCAGGATTAGTGAACATTATCATAACAAGCAAAAAAACGTTCAGAAGCAGCAGAACTATAATTAAAATCGTTTTTGCTCTGGACCAGTCCATACTCTACCTCTTATTTGACAGAAACGGGATGAAATAATCCCTCACATCTGTGCTTATTATCCAGTTAGGTGTCAATGTTGCGCCATCGGCATCGGTCAGTCTGAAAACATAGCCCTGCTCAAGACGCGTAAAATATTTAATGTCCCTGTTAATTATCTCCGGGTATGAATTTGCTATCTGGTTGTTCAGAAGCTCACCGAAGCTTTCGCTGTAACTGCTTTTCCCTGCACCTTTAAAGCTTCTTAAAACCCACCGGCATTCAAGTATCCTTTCCGAATTGACCTTCATGACAATAGGAGCGCTTATTATATCCTCCTGAGTTTCAGAGTAATAAACAAAAGCACCGTTCAGTCTGTAAGTAAACTCAAAAAGATAATATCTTTTTTCAGATACAAGGCTGGTCAGCACGATATCGGCTTCCCCTGCCAGAGACCTTCTGTGCTCAATAAAGCTCAATGCATGGTTAAGGGCTGCCGAAATCTCCCCTGCCTGGGCTGCAGTTGCCGGTATATATTTGTATTCCAGCACACCGTTTTTATAAAGCTTGTACAAATTCTCGGTGTCTGTGAACAATACGTTGTCGGAATTCTCTGTATACTGTGCGCTGAGGCTTTCCTTCTGCTGCAGAAGGATACTGTCCTGTATGCTGTAATTCTCGATGTTGGCCATATTAAGAATGACGGGCTCGGGAATGCTCACTTCAATCGGGCTGTAATTGTATCCCTGCTCGCCCTGCTTGGGAACAAATATATCATTATCTGATACGAAGTTGGGATAAGATGATAAAAGACTTTGCCTCGGCCTGTTCTTGCTTGTGAGCTCATCGGCCAGCTGGGCATAATAGCTTTTCGGAAGGAATTCACTCTTCAGATCTACCTGATATCGGTATACCTGTTTCTCATCATAGATATAAACCGTGTTGATGCCTTTATTTACATTATCCTCAGGTACAATGGCCATGGATTTTATGCCTTCAATATTTTTTGAATCACCAGGCTTGATCTCCTCGAACCAATGCACGATATTGCCGGGCCAGTTGATAAAAAAATCTATTTTGACACACCGTAATCGTATTATATTCAGCCATTCTTCCTTAGGCAGTATTTTTTCGGCTTTTTGCCTTATCATTACGGGAAGATAATTATCCCTGACATCTTTCCAAACTTTTTGGTATTGGGAATCCCTTTCATCAAGCTTCCAATGGTTCGTGCCAATGGAAATGATAACTGCCTCCGGTTTGAAATACTTTTCCTTCAGGGTTTCGACATCAAGTGAAAGCGCTTTGCCATTGCCAGTAAAAAAAGCGCTTATAAAATTAAAAGGAAGCCCCTGGGTTTGAGTGTTCCAGTGGATTCCTATCTGAACAATGCTTAATATGACTAGTAGAATAAGAATTCTGGTCTTGATCTTTTCTTTTTTTTCTGTTTTCATTTTATGCTGCTCCTGGCCTTATTGGACAGAGTCGGTGCTTCAGTTAAGCATTTCTATGAACTCAAAGTAAATTTTCTCTATCAAATTCCAGGGTCGCACCGATTTTTTTATGTCTATTATCTGTACATTTTCATCCAGAGCCAGTTTGTCGATATCGTTCTTTTTGAAGGCAATGATCCGTATTTCATTTACCTTGTTGCTTCCCAGATATGCCAGATCCACTGTGGTACTCAAATAATATACTTCCTGTGTAATATTAGTTTTTGTAACCACATCTGTCAAAGGAACATATACTCCGTCGACTTTAATATAGGTAAGCATAATAACAGGATTCTCTGTGTCCATTTCAAGAGCCATTGCTTCAAAGAAGTAGCGCAGATTATAGGGATAGATGCGTTTTCCCGCATCCCCGGTTTTTTTATCCTCTACTATTGAAACAATCTCCCTGGTGGATTTGACATCACCAAAGAAAATATCTCCATATTTAGCTTCCAGGTCACTTACACTGATTTCCGAAACAGCTTTTTCGGAACCTGCTTTATCTTCTGTAAAACCGGCTTCGGGAGTCGCTGAATCCGTACCTGCAGCAAATGCCGTCACTGAAGCAAGAAGCAGGACGAACATCATGACCAGCAGGAAGACCACTTTCTTAGTCATAACAATTCCTCCAGATCAACCATAGGCTTTACATTAGTATCAAAAAAAATAGGTAAATTTCACCTATGTCATAACTCAAGTATACATGAAAAGTATTACAAATCCATTACGAAGGATTTAAAATGAAATTACCTCTTTATAAAGCCTTTTTCTGCGCTTTATAAACCGGAAGCTCGATGAAAACGCTGGTCCCTTTTCCCAGTTTGCTTTTAACTGTTATATCCCCGCCATGCATAACTGCTATTTCCTTGGCAATAGCAAGCCCGAGGCCTGTTCCTCCCATTTGCCTTGACCGTGCCTTGTCAACTCTGTAAAAACGTTCGAATATTCTGTCCAAATCGGTTGCAGGTATTCCTATCCCATTGTCCTCTACGTTTATTATGACCTTGTCTTTTTCGCTGTATACCAAAACCTGTATATTTCCTTTTTCCGGAGTATATTTTATGGCATTCCCTATTATATTTATTAAGAGCTGGTCGATTCTATGTCTGTCTGCCTTTATTATGGGAATAGTCTGCTTTATCTTAAGCTTTAACGATTGCTTCTTGGTTTCTGCCTCCCTCTTCATTCTGTTGACGCAGGAAGTCACAAGATCGCTTATTGAGGTATCCTCAAGATTCAAAACTATTCCGCCGTCATGCTGGGACAAGGTCAGCAGATCCTTGACCAGACGAGTCATCCTGTCTGTTTCATCGTTTATGACATTGAGGAACTGCTCAGCCGTCAGCCTGTCCTGAAGAGCGCCGTCCAGAAGTGTCTCGGTATAGCTTTTCACCGATGTAAGCGGTGTTCTTAGCTCATGGGAAACATTGGCGACGAATTCTCTCCTCATTTTCTCCAGCTTCTGTTCTTCGGTGATGTCCTGGATAACCGTTATAACACCGTCGAGCTGGTTTTTTTCGTCTGTGAACACAGCCAGCTGCACTTTAAAGAACCTGTCTTTATACTGTACCTTTTGAAAGGGTTCACAAATACTTCTGTTTTTGGATATCCGGTCTATGGTCAGATCTATGTTGAGGATGCTCATAAATTCGTCAAAGGAGATGATGTCGGACACCTTATTGTACAGGAGCTTTTTGGCTGCGGGATTTATGTGTATTACCTCGCCCAGACGGTTATATGCGATGATCCCGTCGTTCATGTAATACAGTATGGTTTCAAGCTTCTTCTTCTCACTTGTTATTTCGGTCAGCATCCCTTTGAGCCGCGAAGACATATAATTGAACGTCTTGGCAAGCTTTCCGAGCTCGTCTTCGGATCTTACCTCTATGGCATAGCCGAAATCACCGTCCGTGATCTTTTCCGCTTTATGCATGATATCGTTGATGGGGAGAGTAATGGTCCTGGAGAGGACCGAACCGATGAGGACAGCTGCCAGAAGCGCAAACAGCGTGCCTGTCATTATCACCTTGCTGAAGTCACTCAGCACCTCAAGTGCTCTTGCACGCTTATACTTGAATAACAGGACAAATTCACCGTCACTCAAAGTCTGGGATTTTACATAGGTGTAGAAATCTCCGCTTTCGGACTTTGTATACCCGCGCTTTTCACCGACTGCATCAGGCTGGCTGCTGGCAAGGACCGACAGGAGGTTTTCAGATTTGAAAATTTCGTTTCTGAAGCCGTTCTTGTCCACCTGATAAAATTCATCGGAAGAATAGAGGATCTCGGCCGTATTCCTGTCCAGAATAGTAAAGCTTTTGTCAGTCCCCTTGATAAAGCCGACAATTACCGCATTGGTCCTTAAGTTGTATAAAAGCATATCATAGTTGGTTTCTTCGGTGATTTCGAGCGCACTGTAATTAGTTTCGATATTTTCTTTAAAATCAGAGTAGAATATCCTTTCTACTCTGGAATTTAAAAATACCCAAACTACCGACATCAAAACGAAGGTGGTAAGCATCAATATTATTACCAGCCGCCACTGAATGCTGCGTAAAGATGCAGCCAAGGTCATTAGTCTCTTCATATTTTCCTTTTATACAGCAGGATTGAAATAATAGCCAACACCGCGTTTAGTCAAAATATAGAATGGCTTTGAAGCATCTCTTTCAAGCTTTTCACGAAGTCTTCTGACAGTAACGTCAACAGTCCTGACATCTCCGAAGTATTCGTAGCCCCAGACCTTCTCCAGAAGGTTTTCCCTCGAGAATATCTGTCCTTTCTGCATCCCCAGGAACTTTACTAGCTCGAATTCCCTGAGTGTCAGCTCTATAGGGATACCATCGCGCCTTACTTCATATCTGTTAACGTCAATTTCCAGATCCCCGTAACGAATAACTTCGCTTTTCTGAGTTGGGATGGATTCATCCATAACTCTTCTCAGGTTTGCTTTTACTCTTGCCATAAGCTCTCTCGGACTGAAAGGCTTTGTGATATAATCATCAGCTCCCAGTTCCAGGCCAAGGACTTTATCCACCTCTTCCTCACGGGCGGTCAACATGAGTATCGGTGTTTGCATCGTTTGTCTAAGTTTTCTGCATACTGTAAAACCATCGATCTCAGGGAGCATAACATCGAGAATTATCAGATCCGGCTTCTCTCTTTCCGCAATTTCGAGAGCTGTTTTGCCGTCATATGCTTCAAGCGTATCAAAAGATTCTTTGTTGAGATTGAATTTGAGAATATCCACAATGTGCTTTTCATCGTCAACAATAAGAATTTTTCTTCTCATCAGAGTTAACCCCCATATATTGATTTATGTATTTCCAAAAATTTCTCATATGCGTATAAAAATATGCTATGGTTATTATATCATACTTCTTCAATCCAATGGATAAAAACAGGCCAAAAAGAGTTTGATGAATTGATTTCCTGTGATAATCATCTTAATATTAGACGAATATAAAGTGCTGACGGTTCATTACTGCATCGTTTGTCGTGAACAGACGCAGCAGCAATTTTTCATTAAATAATTGTTATATAAAACACAAAGCCCTGGGATTTAAACCCAAGGCTCTGATATAAATCCGGCAACGACCTATTTTCCCAGGCCGTGTCCAGCCAAGTATCTTCGGCACTGGAGAGCTTAACTTCTGTGTTCGGAATGGGAACAGGTGGATCCTCTCCGTTATAGTCACCGGATAATTTGA
>DULR01000040.1 GCA_012840245.1 Clostridiaceae bacterium | reverse complement strand
TGACAGGGTAATTGCTTAAAAGCATTTTCTGTGTCAGTTTATCTGGTACTGAATCTATATATAGTCAGATGATGATATGTCTGTCCTGCCCTGAGTATGGGAGAAGGGAAATGCCCGTGCTTCATGGAATTGGGAAAATACTGCGTCTCAAGGCACAGGCCATGCCATTTTTCATACTTGTGGCCGCCTTTCCCTACGCCAGCACTGTCGAGGAAATTGCCTGAGTAAAACTGAACTCCGGGTTTTGTTGTCAGGCAGGTCATAACACGTCCTGATTTGGGATCATAAAGCTCGCAGCACTCCTTAAGTTCTTCACCTCTGAAGCCCCGGAGGACAAAGTTATGATCATAGCCCGATCCGTTCATCATCTGCTCATTGCCTGAAAAGTCCCTCAGACCATCGCCGATGGGTCTCGATTCGGTGAAATCAAACGGAGTGTTTTTAACGCTGAGTATCTCGCCTGTAGGCAGCAGTTCCTTATTGATAGGTGTATAAAAATCTGCGTTGATTTTCAGACAGTGGTCAAGTATGGTTCCGGAATCGTGGCCGGAAAGGTTGAAATAGGCATGGTTGGTCATGTTGAGTACGGTGTCCTTGTCGGCAGCGCTGTAGTATTCTATTTCAAGGGAATTGTCGTCTGTAAGAGAATAAATGACCCTTACCTCAAGATTTCCCGGATATCCTTCTTCTCCGTCGGGACTGAACAAACTCAGCTCAAGACACTCATAACCGTTTTTTTCGATGATTCTTGAGTCCCAGACTTTTTTGTCAAAGCCTGATATGCCGCCATGGATGTGGTTTTTGCCCTCGTTGGAATTAAGTTCATACCTTACGCCGTTAAGTATGAATGAAGCCTGTTCGATACGGTTCGCGTGCCTGCCTACAAGAGCGCCGAAGTACGGCGATCTGTCCAGGTAGTCCTCGATTGTATCATATCCTAAAGTTATGTCATCGGTTTTACCGTCTCTGTCAGGAACATACAATGAAACGATGATCCCGCCGTAATCCATTATGTCTGCTCTGAGGCCGTTTTTGTTTTCCAGCGTGTATAAAGTAATTGCGGTCTGATCGGATAAAACCCCGAAAGGTTTAAATTTTATTCCCATATTCCTTGTGAACCCCCATCTGTTTGATAATATTGGTTGCTTCCACGCAATCCTATTATACACTTGGTTATCTTTGCAGTTCAATCATAATGGAGACTGTTTTTTCAAATATCGGCAAATGTTCCGGCTATCTCGACTCCTGCAACAGTTCCCCTGCCCGTATAAATGAGTTTACCGTTTTTGCCTATTAAACTAAGATCGATTTCCGAAGTCATGCTTTCGATTATGTCATTATCCATAACACCGTTTTTAGGAGCCTTGAGCATGCTTCCGGGTTTGACCGTTACCGACAGATTCAGGGCATGGCGTCGGTTCTCGGCCAGAACGGTGAGGATATTGTCTTCGTAATCCAGAAAAGTAACACGGGCTCCGTTATATGTCGTCAGCTTATATATCCTGTCATTCATGCTCAGGAAAGAAATCAGGCCGTTGAAGCTTCTCCCCAGAAAGGGGATATGAGCATAGCTGAGCATGAAAGACATGTTGGGGACAGTGAAGTGATTGCACTGGACCCATATCCAGTTTTTCGGGAAGGATGTTCCCCAGTCCTTTTCAATATATCCTGTTCCGTTATCAAAAACACACTCCTGAGAATCTATGGCCAGGCTTCCGTATATGCTGCTGTTGATGTGAACGATGCCATGATAGCATTCCATAAAGGGAAGAAAACTGAATGGACCCATTATCCCGGGACACCAGAAGGATTTGGGGTAATGGAGCGGACTGCTGAAGTGAAGGTTTCCCCTGTAGGACATGGTGCCATCATCCAGAGAAAGCGTCAATCCGTCTTCGGAAAAATGGTTTTCCCCTATTTGAAGATCCAGACGGTCATCAGCATACCTGAAATCCGAAACCGGAAACCTGAAATATCCTGAGCGATTTCTTGATGCATCGATGACCTGTATGAACGCATGGGAATCAGAGGCACCTTTACCGTAGGAAACACCCGGAATAAAAGCCATGACATTGTCGGCCTTTTCATCTGCGCATTTGAAATACCAGCCTTCAAAATAATTTGTGTTTTTCTTTATTCCCTGAAATATCTCAGGATAGAACAATCGAGGCAATCTCATAATCGGTTCTCCAGTCGGCCGGGATGACCTGCATTGGCTATAATAGCTTATTTTCGCCTTCTAATGAAATTTTAATCTTTTTTATAGCCCAACCTTATTAAAAAGAGGTAAAATAAACAGGATAGCCGCGATATCACCATATATCCCCAAAAGCAATCATGTTTTTATCGAGAGGTAAAGATGAAAGTTTTGCTGATAGCCATAAATGCAAAGTTCGAACATGAAGGACTGGCGGTCTGGTATTTGAAGCAGGCCTGCCAAAATAAAGGCATCCCTGCAAAGGTTTTGCGTTTTTCCATAAATGATTCGATACAAAGGATCTGGGCTTCGATAATGGAAGAGCAGCCCGATGTTGCGGCCTTTTCCTGCTATATCTGGAACAGGGAAATTGTAATAAAGCTTATCAGCGATCTGAAAAAGGCTAAGCCTGACTGTTATGTCATAGTGGGCGGTCCTGAAGCAAGCTATGAGGGATCTGAGAAGGATTTCTACATGTACGGGGCCGATTTCATAATCAGAGGAGAGGGCGAAAGCAAGCTTCCTTCACTGCTCAAGGCGATAGAAAAGAAGGACGGAAGCTTCAGCCTTGACGGGGATTCCTGTGGCGGGACAGAATATATTTCTCCCTTTTGCAGCGAATACTTGAGCCTGATAAAAGACAGGATCGCGTATATAGAATCCTCCAGAGGCTGCCCTTACCGGTGTTCCTATTGCCTGTCATCGGTAAGCAGGGGATTCATCATGTATCCCCCCGAAGAGATAGAAGCAGATATAAGGAAACTGGTCGAAGCAGGGGCAAAGACAATCAAATTTGTGGATCGTTCATTCAATGTCAACGAACGGCATGCACTGGCTATCTGGGACATCGTAAGGAAATTCTCCGGCAGGAATGTGACCTTCCATTTCGAGATAAATGCAGACATCCTGTCAGATGCCCAGATAGAAAGCCTTATAAGCATGCCGGCCGGGCTGGTACAGATCGAGGCAGGGATACAGACAGTCAAACCCGAAACTTTAAAGGAGATCTCCCGGGTCATGGATGTGGACAAAGCGGTAGATAATCTAAAAATCATAATGGGAAAGGGCAACATCCATGTGCACACCGATCTTATAGCAGGCCTGCCTTATGATGATATGAACTCTTTTAAAAAAGCCTTCAACAGGGTATATGAAATAAAAGCTCATCATCTGCAGCTGGGGTTCCTGAAACTTCTCCACGGGACCAGGATACGCCTGGAAGCGGAGAAGCATGGATACAAATACAGAGAATATCCTCCTTATGAGGTAATAGAGAACAGGTATATAACCGCTGATGAAATACTCGTGCTGAAGGGTGTCGAAGAGGTACTGGACAGGACATGGAATTCAGGAAGGCTGAATTTAACGCTGGATTATCTGGTAAAGTTTTTTGACTCGCCTTTTGACATGTATCATGATATGGCAGGGTTCTTCAGGGAGAGAGGAAGGCTGTACCAGCCCTTGTCTGCAGAAAACCTCTTCAGACTGATAAGGGAATTTTCCTCAACTGTTGGGGGAATCGATCTGCTTTCTCTGGACTCATGTATGGCTCTCGATTATGCCTGCTCCCTAAAAAATCCTGTAATACCTGAGTTTTTGACCTGCAGCGGGGTCAGGGCACTGGATGGCAAGGAAATCCTTGAATCCCTGACAGGGGAAAGATGGCGTAAAGAACACAGAAAGAGGATTCTGGTACTTTCGGGAAGATTACCGGCTACAGGCCTGAGTTTGCATAATACCGGAAAAAACCTGCAGGTCTCCGGAATGAAGGAAGAAGGCGATCCAGGCAATAATGGTGTTAACCATAGCGTCTTTGAGAATAGAATGTTAATAGACCGGGCAGGAAATAAACCGGATATAACCGACAGGGTATTTATCGATGTAGCCCATATCGACCCTGTCACAGGGAGAGCAGTCCCGACGGCTGTTTTCTAGAGACCGGTCAGGGAAAGTACTGCTGTGGGCGGAAAATGCAGGATAAAAATACCGTCAGCAGCCCGGGCATACTCTTTACCCGAACCTGAAATAAGTGTAAAATGGATTTGAAATGTATAATTTTTATGGTGGTGAAGGAATTGAACGTATCAGCAACAGGTAGAATACTGTCCATACTGTCAGGTGTAGCTGTATTTACTATGTTGATGTTTCTGAATATACCTTTGCAATATGCTCTCATCGGAGGAGTGCTGGGCTGGCTTGCCGTTATTTTGCTGTACTCCAGAAAAGAGAGCAATGATACTGTCGTTGTTGACGGTCTGACTAGGTCAGATCTGGAAAACACTATAAAAACGGGGCGTAAGCTTACCGCAGGGATGAGGCAGGCTGTTAAGAAGCTCTCTCAGATAGAGATCTGCCAGGAGGTGGAGGACCTCTGCCGCATTGCAGAATCCATGTTTGATCTTTTGAGGAAGGACCCGAAGGATCTTCGCATAGTAAAACAGTTTATAACATATTATCTGGAACCGACCCACAAGATAATCGTAAAATATGTGGAACTGGCAACTACCAGGCCGATGCCTGCCGACGCGATCGAAACGCTGGAAAGAACAGAGAAGTCGCTGAAATCCATTCGAGCCACTTTTCTCAAGCAGAAAGAGAAAATGCTTTCGAATGACGTTATGGATCTGGATACCGAGATCAAGGTTTTTGAAACACTGTCGAGCAATCTGAGCAGCGCTTCGGGGGACAAGGAAAAGTCCGGAAGGCCTCAAAGCGGGGTATAATATATAATACCGGGATCTGCCGGATCCGGTCAATGAGGGATAAATCACAGACCGGACTCTAATTAATTATATATAATAAAATATATCAGGAAAGGTATGGTATAGGCAATGAACGGACAACTGCAATCAGCGCCTGCCCAAACAGCGGCAAACACCGTAGATAATTATGATGTCAACAGATGGAATGAAATGACACCTGAGGAAAGACAGCAGGTTTTGAATATTGCAGCCCAGATCAATATTTCAGATTCCCAGAGCATCATCCAGTATGGAAACCTTGCCCAGAGCGATCTGTCCAAGTTTTCTGATGCCATGCTTGACCAGATAAGGTCCAAGGACAGCGGAGAGGTCGGGGATGTACTTTCCGATCTTTTGGTCAAGGTCCAGGATGTAGATATCGACTCGTTGGATCCCAACCAAAAAGGCTTTTCGTTGTCCAGGATGTTCGGCGGGTTAAAAAGAGAAACCCAGAAGTTTATAGCCCGTTATGACAAAATAAGCGTACAGATCGAAAAGATCATCGATCAGCTCGACAGGGCAAAGCTTCAGCTCATTCGCGACATAACCGCTCTGGATACCATGTATGAAAAGAATCTGGAGTATCTGAAACAGCTTGACATGTATATCATGGCAGGCTCGCTGAAGCTGAAGGATCTTAATGACAAGGTCTTGCCTGAGCTTAAGGAAAAAGCCGCCAGAACAGGCGACCCCGTTGATGCCCAAAAGGTGAAGGATATGGCTGAGCTCATTTCCAGGTTCGAAAAGAAGATCCATGATCTGAAGCTGAGCCGTATGATAGCGCTTCAGACTGCGCCCCAGATCCGTCTCATTCAGAATAATGACCAGACTCTGGTGGAGAAGATCCAAAGCTCCATCATGAATACCATACCTCTCTGGAAAAACCAGATAGCTATCGCCATTACCATGCTCAGACAACAGGCAGCACTGAAGCTCCAGAGGGATGTGACCAATACGACCAATAATCTGCTGGCCAGGAATTCGGAGATGCTGAAATCCAGCTCCATTGAAATAGCGCGTGAAAATGAGCGAGGTATCGTGGACATAGAGACCCTGAAAAAGGTCAATGAAGACCTTATCATAACTTTGGAGGAGACGCTCAAGATCCAGCAGGATGGCCGTACAAGAAGAGCCCAGGTCGAAGCCGAGCTCAGAACCATGGAAGAGGATCTGAAGAAAAAGCTTCTGGATATGAGAGACAGGGTATGACAGACCAGCCTGTGAAGAGAATGATGACCACATGTCAGAAAGCAAGCAAACCTTAGCCTTGACACAAGCCTGCTTAAGTCATATAATTTGGTTGACACTTGGATAGCCGCCATGCGGTTTTCCTAAGGGTTTTGAACAGATAAACCGATAAATGCAATGAGCGGACGAGTAGGTTTTCAAATTATCATAACAGAGAGCGTCGGCAAGGTGTTTCAGCTTTAGGGGACAAGTGTTTCAATAAAGCAGGAACCAACGGTGGAAGCCCGCATGATAATGAAAACTGAAGATCAGCCGTGAGCAGCAGCCTGAAAGGAAGGTATGCCTTCCGATTAAGGTGAGCCGGGTAAGGCCGTTATACCTATTGAGTGACAGGTATTTATCATATAACTGTAATTTGGGTGGTACCGCGAAAAAAGAGGCCTTTCGTCCCATGCTTGGATGAAAGGCTTTTATAATGGTTGGCTTACTTACTACAATAGGAGAGGATTGATCATATGTCAGTGGACTATGGAAAAACACTGAATCTGCCGAAAACTGATTTTCAGATGAGGGGAGGACTCCCTGAAAAAGAGCCCAAAATGCTCAAAGAGTGGGAGGAGAAGGAGCTTTACAAAAAGCGCCTGAACAGAAACAGGCTGAAGGGCAAAAAATTTGTGCTCCATGACGGACCTCCTTACGCCAATGGGGGCATTCATCTCGGAACGGCTCTTAATAAGGTCCTTAAGGATATTATCATCAGATATTACGATATGAAGGGCTATTTTGCCCCGTATGTACCCGGCTGGGATACCCATGGACTTCCTACTGAACAAAAGGCCATAAAGGAGAAGGGGCTGAACCGCCATGAGGTTGGTCCTGTTGTTTTCCGTCAGGCCTGTGAAGAGATAGCCAGAAAGTATCTGGATATACAGCGCGAGTCCTTTAAGAGGCTCGGTGTTCTGGGTGACTGGGATCATCCTTACATTACCCTTGAGCCAAAGTTCGAAGCCAGGCAGATCGAAGTATTCGGACAAATGGCTAAACTTGGCTGCATCTATAAGGGCATGCGTCCCGTTTACTGGTGCCCGTCCTGCGAAACTGCTCTGGCTGAAGCAGAGATCGAATATCAGGATGACAGCGGAACTTCCATTTATGTAAAGTTCCCGGTCAGGGATGATAAGGGTAAGCTCAGAGGCATAGTTGACAACCTTGATAATCTCTATGTGGTTATCTGGACCACGACTACCTGGACCCTTCCCGGCAACCTTGCCATCTCGGTCAATCCGGAGTTCGTATATGTGGTCGTGGAAGCCAATGGTGAGCGCTATATAGTTGCCAGGGAACTGGCTGAGAATGTAATTAAGGCGGCCAATATCAGCGATTACAAAATACTTGGCGAAATCATGGGAAGCGAACTGGAATATGTAGTGTGCAGACATCCCTTCCTTGATCGTGATTCTCTGGTCATCGTGGGTGACCATGTCACTCTTGACGCCGGTTCGGGTTGTGTTCATACGGCTCCGGGACATGGCGCCGAGGACTTTGACGTATGCAAAAAATATCCTGAGGTAGGCATTGTTGTTCCGGTTGACGAAAAGGGACATATGACCAAAGAAGCAGGTCCTTTTGAAGGCTTGTACTATAAAGCGGCCAACAAGGCCATTCTGCAGAATCTCAAGGAATCAGGCCTGCTTTATGCCGAAGAGCAAATAACCCACTCATACCCTCATTGCTGGCGCTGCAAGGATCCTATAATCTACAGGGCAACCGAGCAATGGTTCATATCTATCGATAAAATAAGGAAACAGGCTTTAGACGCAATTAAGGATGTCCGCTGGATCCCCGGATGGGGCGAGGAGAGGATCAGCAAGATGGTCGAGGATCGCGGCGACTGGTGTATTTCCCGCCAGCGCGTCTGGGGCGTTCCTATACCGATCTTCTACTGCAAGGAATGCGGTAAGGAAATAATCAACGATGAGACTATAAATGCGGTCAAGGAGCTGTTCGCCAAAGAGGGCTCCAACGCATGGTTCAAATATGAAGCATCTGAGATCCTTCCCGAAGGATTTGCATGCGAATGCGGCGGAAGAGAGTTCAGGAAAGAGACCGATATAATGGACGTCTGGTTCGATTCAGGCTCCAGCCATATAGCTGTCGCTGAAACAGATCCTGATCTTGGCTGGCCAGTTGACATGTATCTTGAGGGGAGCGATCAGCACAGAGGATGGTTCCAGTCTTCACTGCTGACAGCTGTCGCTGTGAAAGGCAGAGCACCATATCGTGAGGTCCTCACCCATGGCTACGTGGTTGACGGACAGGGCCGCAAAATGAGCAAATCACTGGGCAACGGCATCGACCCGATGGATATTTGCAACCAGTACGGCGCAGATATTTTGAGGCTTTGGGTATCCTCGAGCGACTATAAGGTAGATATCCGCATTTCGAACGATATTCTGAAGCAATTGGCCGAAAGCTACAGGAAGATCCGAAATACGGCAAGATTTATCCTGGGCAATATATTTGACTTCGATCCGAAGAAGGATATGGTCGCTTATTCAGAGATGGAAGAGCTGGACAGATGGGCATTGCTTAAGCTGAACCAGCTGGTCGAGAAGATCGAGAATGCATATTCGGAGTATGAATTCCACGTTATGCTCCATTCGATCCATAATTTCTGTGTTACCGACATGAGCAGCTTTTATCTGGATGTAACCAAGGACAGGATGTATGCTTCAAAGGCAGACGATAAATCCCGCCGTTCGGGGCAGACAGCCATGTTTATAATCCTGGACACTTTGACAAGGCTTCTGGCACCGGTCCTTGCGTTTACAGCCGATGAGATATGGCAGTATATGCCCCATAAGGAAGGCGACAACACCGAGAGCGTGATGCTCAACGATTGGCCCGGGATCAGGGACGAGTATAAGGACGAAGCTCTCGATAAGAAATGGGAAGTCCTTCTGGATGTTCGCGACAGCGTTCTGAAGGCGCTGGAAGAAGCAAGGAACCAGAAGCTCATCGGTCAGTCCCTGCAGGCCAAGGTTATACTGAAGGCCAACGGTGATACACTGAAGCTTCTCAAGGATAACATCGAACTGCTTCCGACCATATTCATCACCTCTCAGGTGGAAGTGGCTGAAAGTCAAAAGCCGGAACTTGAGGTCGAGGTGGTCCTGGCCGACGGAGAAAAGTGCGAGCGCTGCTGGATCTATTCTGAAACTGTTGGCGAAAACCACGAGCATCCTACCTTATGTGCCCGCTGCACATCAGTTATAAATGAGTAAAGGAACAATAACACAGGGGGGCGGTCCCCCTGTGTTATTATTTATCGTATATCGTATAACTTATATCGTAGCCCACCCTTAGTGCCGGGATTTGATCTTTGTGTCATTCTGAGCGAAGCGAATAGTAAACAGATCACTATAACGCACGTGCTTAAAGACGAGCAGAGCGAGATCCTTGTGCCCGCTGAAATATAAATGATTAAGATAATTAAAAAGTTATATACTTACCCCATAGGAGGTAATTGTTATGGATTCAAGAGAGCTGAAGCTGCTGGCCGACAAACTCATGGATAATATCAGGAAGGTGATCGTAGGAAAAGAAGAAGTGATCACACAGCTCCTGATTGGTCTTATATGCGGAGGACATGTACTTCTGGAAGATGTGCCGGGCACCGGAAAGACATTATTGGCCAAAACACTCAGCCATTCTCTCAATCTTACCTTCAACAGGATCCAGTTTACTCCTGACCTCCTGCCGTCCGACATCACTGGGATCCATTATTACAACCAGAAGCAGGGTGAATTTGTTTTCAGAAAAGGGCCTGTGTTCTCAAATATCCTGCTGGCTGATGAGATAAACAGAGCGACTCCGAGGACCCAGTCAAGTCTCCTCGAATGTATGGAGGAAAAGCAGGTAACCATTGACGGAGAGACATATCAGCTTGAGTCACCGTTTATGGTGATCGCCACCCAGAATCCGGTTGAGACTCTGGGAACATTTCCTTTACCAGAGGCACAGCTCGATCGGTTTCTTATGAAGATCAGCATGGGATATCCCACAACTTCCGAGGGAATCGACATACTGAAACGTTTCAGGTTCGAAAGCCCGCTTTCCGGACTTTCCCCTGTAGCAGACAAATCGGATTTTGCAAATATCCAGGATATATTTAAAAATACATTCGTGAGCGAGGAGATTTATCACTACATAGTGAAGATAGCAGAATCAACGAGGAATCATGCCGAGCTTTTGCTGGGAGTGAGCCCCAGAGGAAGCCAGGCGCTTTTGAAAACCAGCCAGGCATACGCAGCTATCAACGGAAGGGATTTTGTTGTTCCTGATGATGTGAAAGCAATGGTAAAGCCTGTATTGGCCCACAGGCTTATCACCAGGCATGTGGGAAACGAAAAGGGCAGGCCTGCTGCCTTCAGGATCCTTGATGAGATAATCAACAGGGTCCCTGTACCCAGTGAGGACAGATTAAACCAATCAGGAGGCAATTAGCTTTATGTGGGTATTCAGGCTGATCATAGCCGCACTGGTTGTTCTGTTGGCCGAAGCATATCTTATATTCAAATATGGCCTGAAAAAAGTCAGCCTGGAACGCAGCTTTGACACTATCCATGCTGCCTGTGGGCAGGAAATCCATCTCATAGAAAAAATCAGCAACAATAAAATAATGCCGGTGCCGTGTCTCAAAGTGGAGAGCAGGGTGGACAAAAACCTTCA
>DULR01000039.1 GCA_012840245.1 Clostridiaceae bacterium | reverse complement strand
TAGCGGAAAAGTAACTCTGCTGACACGGACACTTAGATCCATACGAGATAATGGATTTGCTATATGATCCTTGCCCAAAAAGAGGGGCAGACAGTAACGCAAAACCTAAAACAAGTTGACACGACCTGTTGCAGGTTAAATCTTGCATAATTGCATTTAATTAATTATAATAATATGGCTGTTATAAAATACATAGGGGGTAATTGTCATTGATACGACACTGCAGGTATTAATCAACTTGTTTGCCGCAGCCCTCCTAATAGTTATCGCAATAAATGAAAATCTTCAGTTCAACAGGCATTTGACCCGTGAGCGGCTTTTTTTGATAATGGTCTATACAAACATAATATTATGCCTTTCTGATGCAATTGCCTGGTCTTTGGAAAACACTCCGGGTGCTGTCAATTATCTTCTGAATCAGGTATTTACTTCTTTGGCTTTCATCGCTATACCCATTTTGACCTACACCTGGTTTCTTTATGTTTTATACAACATCCACAGAGACGAAGCGAAGCTCGAAAAGTATGAGAAGTTAATGAAACCTATCATACTTGCGTCTTCGCTGATAATAATACCGAACACATTTACACATTATTTGTTCCTGTTGGATGAAAACAACTGCTACCACCGTGGTCCCCTGTATTATCCGTACGTATTGATATGTTTTTCGGTCCTTATTTTTACATTTTTCATGATACTGTTCAACAGGAAGAAGATCCGTCCTGATCATTTCCTGCCAATGGTTTTCTTCGTGGTGCCCACTATCATCACCAGCATTCTGGCTATCCTGATATACGGTATAGCCTTAAGCTGGGTCGGGACTACACTGGCCATTTTTATAATTTATCTGTTCATTCAGAGCCAGCGTCTTGGAACCGACTATCTGACCAATCTGTATAACAGGAGACAGCTTAATGAATATTTGTCGTATTATATGCGGGGCAGACGCAATAACGAGAAGTTCGGGATCATTATGATGGATATCAACCAATTCAAGCAGATCAATGACAGCTGGGGACATGCCGCAGGCGATGAGGTCCTCATAGCTTTGGCTAAGATCCTAAAATCCTCCTTCCGTTCGGGAGAATTTATTTCCCGCTATGGCGGCGATGAGTTCATAGTTGTAATGAGTGCTACCTGCATTGATGATGTCACTGCAGCTGTTAAAAGATTTAAAAACTCAATCGAACAGTTTAACAAAACAAGCCTCAAATCGTGGAACCTGAGTGTCAGCATCGGTTATGATATATATGATCCCGCGTCAGGTATCAACTTTGATGCGGCTTTGAACCATGTGGACAACCTCATGTACCGGGAAAAGGCTAAACCCGAAGCTGCACCACTGGCTGCCGAATTAAATGTATGATTCAAAATGCTATCAATTCTGCAGTTCAAGAATCAAATTCACATAAAATTCTACGGTTTTAATGAGCGTATCGACCGGGATTCTTTCATTATGCCCGTGGATCATATCCCTTTGATTTTTTGACAGCATCATCGGGGAAAATCTGTAGACCTTGTCGCTGATACGGCAATAATGCCTCGAATCGCTGCATCCAAGCATAAGATACGGCGAAACGACAACATCTGGCCACAGACCTCTGATGACCTTTTTTAGTGTGAACCATTCATCACAGTCCGTATCGGAACACCTGGAAGGATTCATACCTGTCATAACTTTTATCTGAACATCGTCATTTCTTATGATCCGTTTAAGTCTTTCCTTAACCGAGTCCATATTGTCGCTTCCCAAAAGGCGAAGGTTGATCCCGAATGATGCTTTGGGTGGAAGTACATTGAACGCGCTGCTGCCTTCCATTTTCGTTACGGCGCATGTGCTGTGCATAAGCGCATACATTTCATTTCCCGATATTTTGCTGACTAATCTTAAGACAGGCATAAAGAACCAGAGATTCGCAAATATAATACGCAATCCAAAGCCTGAATGCCTTCCCAGGGCATCGAACATCTCACGTACCGGTTTAGTAAGCTGGAACCTGAAAGGATGTCTTTCCAGCTCAACCATAGCTTTGGCAAGTCTGCCTGCGATGGTATGCCTTGGCGGTGTTGAAGAATGCCCGCCCCGGCTTTGCATTGTAAACTCTATATTCACACTTCCTTTTTCCGCTATGCCGACCAGAGCGCAGGGTCTGCTTACTCCGGGGAAAACCTTTTCCACGATGGCTCCTCCTTCATCAAGGACCATGGCTGGTTTTATTCCCCTTTTGTCCAGCTCAGTAACGATATCTGCGCAGGTATCCCCGTCGATCTCTTCTTCTCCGGAGAAGGATAAATAAATGTCATGCTTCGGCACAAATCCCTGCTTGAGTAAATGTTCGGCCGCCTCCATTATTCCGCACAGGGTGCTCTTGGTGTCAAGAGTTCCCCTTCCCCAGATCTCGCAGTTTTCTATGATCCCTTCAAAAGCAGGTTTCTCCCAGCTTTTTTCATCTGCCGGAACGACATCGTAATGGGCCATAAGTACTACAGGCCTTGATGGCGACTCGCCTTTCCATTGGTATAACAGCCCTGTCTTCCCTATCAGCTCCAGGCTGCAATTCTTATGGATCAGCGGGAATCTCTCCTTCAGAAGACCCCTGAATTTTTCAAACTCACTTTTATCTATCTTTGTTTCATCCCTGTCCGATATGGTTTTGCATCTTACCATCTCAACCATGTCGCTGACTATTTTTTCTTCGTCAAGCACCGGCCTTTGCCCGGCAGAAGCAGCCTCAGGCAGGGGTCTGAACAATAATGCCCGGATCACTATTACAGCAGCAAGTGATACAATCAAAAACAGAACAAGGCCAACAGTCAACTCCATTTGCACAGCCCCCTCATCATTCAGATCATTTTGTTCTTATAGAGCAATCTTGCCATCAAAATCGATATAACAGCGCCTACAGGAACCAGTATTCCAACTGACCCTGCCAGGGAAGGCGCGGATATGAACAGGATGATCATAAACAGCATCGGTGTTGCGGCAAGTTTCCAGTTTTTGCTTATGTAAACCACTCCCAGAGCCCCGAACAGCGCTGGAAGTATATTATCAAAAGCCGGCTTCAGTACGGGTGAGTTCAGGACAGGTGTCAGTGTCCCCAGAAGAAGCGTTCCGACTGCTATTATCAGCGTTGTCACTATCGACGATGTTGCAACGGCTATCGTTGATACGACCTCTCCTTCTTCTGTTCCTGATTTGACTTCGTTTATCTCCATTGCATTTATTGCGCATGGGACCTTCAGATTTGTAAGATTGCCTGTCACAAAGGCAAGATATGATCCTGCCGTACCCAGCATCGGAGTGAAGGTTATCACCTCAATTGAGCCTACTGTCCAGAATATGGGGGCAACACCCAGAAGTCCCTTAAGGACCGATATAAATGGCGGCCACGCGTTATAGTAAACACAAGCTGAAACGGGAACGAGAATGAACACCAATACCGCAGTCCATATCCACACTTTCCCGTAATAATGGGTTTTATCATCATAGGATTTGCTGACCATTCCATTTCCCCCTTTACGAAATAGCTGGCGTTATAATAATTGCAAAGATCATTGCCCCAATCATGCATATTGGCAGAGCATAATCCTTGAGCCACTTTATCTTGAAAACATTGATCAGAAGTCCGCAAACCGCCATGAGAACTGCTGAGAACAGCATGACGAAAATGGGGATCCAGCCGGGCAGACCCTTTCTTATGTTTGAGAAAACCATTCCCATGAATGCGGATATCATACCCATGAACATTGCTGATATAAGCAGATCGCCCCATTTGCTGTCCTTGCTTTTTATGGATATTAGCCCGCCCTGTATACGCTTAAGCAGAACAGGCACAAGGATCGTACTGGGCAAAATGCCGAGAGTCATGACCCATACGATAGCAGAATAAACTGTCGGACTGGTAATGGTTTCGGAAATGGATACTCCAAGTGCCGAAGCTGTGGAGGTTGCGGCCGGAAGCTCGTATGTGATGGCTCCTATCACGCTTAGCCTTATCCATGGAAGAGGCAGTCCCAGAAACTTTGACAGTGTCAATACGCCTAACAGAATCGAAACAGCGGGCGCGACGGTAAATATCGCTGAAGATGTTATGGTTTTCCTGAGTTTTTTTACATCCATCCCTATCTCTTTTCCGCGTTTATAAGCCCTTATCAAAAAGAAAAGGGATTGAGCCAGGATAAAAAGGATTACTGCAACAGCAACCAGGTACAAAAAACTGCTGTTGGGATCGAAATTCATGCCGCATACCTCCTTATACGGTTCATTATTATGTTAACTGCCATGAGTTTTTCACTGCTTTTCTATAACGATAAGGCAAGTGCTGTCAGGCAGCCTTACCGGCTGTCTTTTTTCATCATAGAACTCGATTTTGGGAGAAAGCGCGATGGTATAACCCTCCTGGAGGAAATGCCTGAGTTCGATTATATTAGCCCTGCTGCCCAGATTGGTCGTTATAAATTCCTTATACTGGCTGGGAGTAAAATATCCGAACTGCTCATTAACCTCATGTACATAGGATTTTTCTCCCCAGGTATATGTATACAGAAATTCCATGGCATCATTTACATACATCATAACTTCGTTCTGGCCTGTGACTTCATATTTTATTTCTCTTCCCTTGAAATCCCTGCAATACCTGTCCAGAAACTCCATGCCGTCCTCTGACAGGAATTTGATGATACGTTTCATATCAACAGGCTCGGTCATTATGCCGTCACGGATAATGATCCTGCCGCCTGCAGGCAGGATTTCGAATGCGCTTTTCAGCGCGAACGCGATGGTGTCATGGTTAAATTTCCTGCCGTTGAATTCTATATATGAATATAACTCGTGTATGATGGAACAGAAGATGATAGTATCGATGCATCCCTTCCCGATATACTGCTCCAGATTCAGGGCATCTCCGTATAAAACATCCCAGGGTCTGTTTTCAAGCTGCTTTCTCTTTTTCAGGCTGTCTATGACATTTTGGGAAATATCGACACCAATGACTTTCTTGTCCGGGAAGGTGTCTGAAATCAGATCCATAAGGGCTCCTCCGCCGGGCCCGATATCTACTATCCTGTCACCCTTTATATAGTCGAGAATTATTCTTTTATAGTCTATGGACTGGTTCATTACATCAAGATAGGTTTCTTCTTCATAAAAGCGGTCATATTTATCCTTCCGGAGCCCGAACAGATCGAACAGCAAAATTATGGCTTTTTCATACAGTACATCGGATTTTTCGGCTTCTACGGAGCTATAGATCTGAGCTGATCCCACATTATGGACGAACAGATTGAAGCCTTTTTCTGTCCACTTTTCCCTGATATGAGGCATTCCGCACTTGGCAACTTCGCACCACTTCAGGGTCTCTTCCAGTATGTAAGTCTGATAGTCACTGAGAGCCGTTCCGGCCAGAGCTTTTAAGGTTCTCTCCACATAGTTAAGGATATAGTTTTCTTTTGCATCCTCCAGGGACATGATCCTTTCAAGATTTATATTGCATTCATGTGTAAGGGCAAGATGCATGAGCCATCTTTCGTCTTTCAGAACCTTAAGGTCGCCGTTTTTGTATCTTTCTATGGCACATAAGGACTTAAGCATAATCAACCTCACGGTATGTATTTCATAGATTCTTCGGTCGCTGACGCTCCCACAGAATGACAAGGCGACCACAGGTCGCCGAGTCAGTCCACCGATTTATTGCCGTGTATATTTCAACCTATAGAATAATATTAATCTATGAATTTTCCTTAAGCAACCTGTCTTTTGTGGTCCAAAGCTTCAGTGACAAATCGACATAATAGTTGTGGGGATATTCGAATCTCTTGACTTCATCCCACAGCATGTCTGTCTTTTCAGCGCACTGACGCTGGATTTCCTTTATATCCGGGCTCTCATATACGCATTTGCCCTTTTCGAATATCTTCACAAGGAGATTTTCAGCCCTGAAATTGGTCACAGTCTTCCTTTTCCATGTAAATTCCGGATCGAACAATTCGTATGGCTGGCTTTCGTCGATCACTTCATCATGTTCTGCTATGAGATCGGCAATGGCTTTCCCCGTCTCATTGTCAAAAAAGCGCCACAGGCTTTTAAATCCGGGATTGGTTATTTTGGCTGTGTTTTCGCTGACCTTTATTTTCGGGATTATTTGGCCGTTTTCCTCTATGGCCACCAGCTTGTAAACGCCGTCAAACACAGGTGATGTTTTTGATGTAATAAGACGTTCTCCTACCCCGAACAGGTCCACCTGAGCACCATGGATGAGCATGTCCCTTATAACATACTCGTCAAGTGAATTGGAAGCCACGATTTTACAGTCTTTGAAACCAGCTTCATCAAGCATCTTTCTGGCTTTCTTCGAAAGGTAAGTTATGTCTCCGGAATCTATTCTTATTCCCTTAGGTCTGAACCCCCTTGGAACGATTTCTTCGTTAAATACCTTTATGGCATTCGGAACTCCGGATTTAAGGACATTATAGGTATCTACAAGAAGCGTGCATTCGGACGGATATGTCCTTGCATATGCACGGAAAGCATCCAGTTCGCTAGGAAACATCTGTACCCAGCTATGAGCCATGGTCCCCAGAGCGGGAACTCCGAATTTTTGATCGGATACGGTACAGGCTGTGCCGATGCAGCCGCCGATATACGCGGCTCTTGCTCCGTAAACAGCGCTTGCTGAGCCGTGAGCCCTTCTGGAGCCGAACTCCATGACGGCTCTTCCCTGAGAGGCTCTTACGATACGGTTGGCTTTGGTGGCTATAAGGCTCTGATGGTTTATGATAAGAAGCAGCATCGTCTCAATAAACTGCGCCTCGATAACTGGTCCTCTTACGATAATTATAGGCTCATTGGGGAATATAGGCGTGCCTTCAGGCACAGCCCAGACATCGCACGTGAATCTGAAATTCCTGAGGTATTGCAGAAAATCCTCACTGAAAATTTTCTTGGATCTTAGAAAAACAATATCCTCATCGGTGAACCTAAGTCCTTTCAGATACTGTATGAGCTGTTCCACTCCGGCCATTATGGCAAAGCCGCCATCATCGGGGATCCTTCTGAAAAACATATCGAAGTATGCTATTTTATCCTTCATGCCATTATTGAAATAGCCGTTGGCCATCGTCAGCTCGTAGAAGTCGGTCAGCATTGTCAGGTTTATATCGTTCATTCATTCCACCTCTTTAACTATTTCCACACCGTTGATGAGCATATTGTAAAGCGCCATCGCATTGGCAAGCCCGGCATTGTGGAGCCCAAGATCATAAGTTTCAACGGCATTGACCGGAACTATAACCCTGGATTTTCTGTTGTTCTTGTTGAACCAGGTCTTAAGGGTGATGGCGAACTGCTGGACACAAATATCGGTACAACAGCCGGTAACAATAAATGTATCTGTTTGACTGTTATTATCCAGCCAGTCCTGAAATGCCTCTTCCAAAAATCCGTTGGTCGAGTTTTTTGGTATTAGGACATACCCGCCGGCTTCCTTGATCTCATCCACGATCTCGCTTTCACTGGTTCCCTTTATGCAGTGCCTGGGGTATGAACCGAACTCGGGTGAAGCATCTGTATGGTTATCGGCAAAAGCTATCTTTTTTATTCTCAACTTGTCACACTTTTTTGAAAGTTCCACTATTTCCGGTATAATGGCTTCCACTCTGCCGCTCATAAGAGGTCCTTCCCTTACAAAGCCGTTTATCATATCGATAATCACAAGCGCTGCTGTTTCACTTTCCAGATCTTCCAGCCTGATTGCCGGCAAATTATCAAGCATGGTATTAATTTCGTCGATGATTCCTGTATTTTTGGTTGTCATAACAGTCCCCCTCCCATTCTTTGTTGCGATTATTCCGATATGCTGATCCAATTGGGATTGAATCTGAACAGTTTTGAAGGCCTGTGGCCTGAATCTCTGGTATATTTGTTTGTTTCAATGACCATATCGGCTATTTTTCTCCTGAAATTAGCTTTTAAAAGCTCCCTGCCCAGTATGACCTCATAAACCTGCTGTAGCTCAGTCAGGGTAAACAGGTCGGGCATGAGGTTGAAAGCTATATCGGTATACTCGATCTTGTTTCTCAGACGCTCGAGTCCGTATTCTATGATTTTGGCATGGTCGAAGGCAATGTCAGGCGATTCGATCACTTCTCTTTTGATTTTTGTCACCTTGCCCTCGACTATTTTTTCTGTTTTTATAACCGCCGACAAATCGTCTTCGTCGTTGGACAGGCTCAGCCTGATCAGTTGTTGAAGTATATATCCGTTTTCTGTAACATTTTTTTGCTCCTGAAACGTTTTTGCCGATACTGTGAACCATTTGGCGTCATCAGCATCATCGCTCGCCTTTACATTCAGGGTCGAGCTGTCTACCAGAGACATGTATGCGGTGCTTATGACCCTTGTTCTGGGGTCTCTGCCCACATCTCCCCATGTGTAAAGCTGTTCCATGTATATATCATCGATGTTGGTTTCCTCTTTCAGTTCTCTCAGCGCGGCCTCATCAAGGCTTTCATCCATTTTTACGAATCCGCCCGGAAGAGCCCATTTGCCTAAGTATGGGTGTTCTCCTCTTTTGATCAGCAATATCCTCAGCTTTTTTTCCGAGAGCTTCCTGTAGTTTTCCTTCTCTTCGTCAGTCACCGTGAAAACAAGGATATCTACTGTGACCGACGGCCTTTCATATTTGCTTGCGTCGTATTGAGCCAAAAACTGTTCCTCGGATAAGCCATGTTTATCTCGTATGTTATTTTGCATCAACTCACCCCGATTCATGTTATTAATCTATTGTTATTATCATGTTGTTAATATCATTGTATTACCATTGCCGAATTCTGTCAACAAAAAATGTGCATCGGGGACGGACCCCCGTGCACATAAAAAGGGTGCAAGGTTTCTTGCGGCAGTGAGCCGATGCACTTCGAAGGCAATGACCACCGAGCAGTGAGTATATGGGAAAAGTATGAGCGACCCGTCAGAAAAAGACCACATGCCAGGACATGACGGAGCGTAAGCGGAGGAATGTCGCATATAGAGGCAGTGGATCATATTGACGCAGGTGCTTAAAGGCGAACAGAGCGAGAATCTTGCGCCCGCTGAAACAAAATGTGTGGAAGCAAAGGAACTGTCCCTCTGCTTCCCTTTACTCATTTCAGCATATAGCTGTTATTGATGATCATGGTGTTATAGAGGAACAATACATCCTGATTGTCCGAGAATTTAATATACTTTCCGAGAACGTCGGTCGAAATATAACGAAGATCTACCAGCGTGATTTTTGAATAGCCTGCCAGCAGGAGCGGAGCAATACTGCTTCCGAAGGAATCTCTGAACAAAATCAGTTCCCTGCCGTCAGGATTTTCGGGATTGGTGATTTCAAGCAGAGCTTTTGCTCCCGAAAGAAAAACATCATAAGGATCTGTCCCCGTAAATTTTTCAGGAACATAAACAGTAGTTACGGTTTTGGTCTCATGATCGTATACGACTGCTTTTTCAAGCATTTCATTGGTCAGATACACCAGTTTGTCCGGAGCAGTCCTTAAAGCCAACTGTCCCGAATAGGAGCCATAAAAGGGATACAAATCTTTTTCTATAAACTGATTTTTATCGATCATCACTTCGCTACCCATTGCCTCAAGGAGCCTGTTAGCAGCAGTAATTATCCTGTCCTGGCTCCAGTGGATGTCGGTTTTGTAATAGTCATCGATTGATAATGAATCAAACAGGTCTATGTATCTCATATTCCTGATATTCTGATCGAGTATCCCGATCATTTTTGCATAGTCGATTTCAGGATAACCGTTTTTTGAAGCCAGAAAATAATTCTTGTCAGGGATAACAGAGTAATATACCTTCATTCCCTGAAGATATTTTTCATAAATCCCGTTCAGCTTTTTTACCGCATTGGCAGTCGATTTTTCATTCAGCGGATACAGGATCTTGCTGATACTGCCGTCTGCTATATAAACGTCATTGTTATCGAGCTTTTTAAACAGATAATATGAGCCTATGGCTTTGATACTTCTGAAGCCATCCCGGAAAATGAACTGATCGAGGAAATATTTCTCGAAATCATCGAACAAATCCCCGGAAAAGAGCTTTTTTGAAGAAAACTGCGGAAAACCTGCAAGCTTTCTTCTTTCACTGTATGAAAAATCCGCATCAGCTTTTATGATGTTCACAGCCATCATGCCTGTGAGGATCGTTATAAAGCATATTATGACTATTATGTTTTTAGCATCCCTGTTCATATAAACCTCTCAGATCAAAATCGGAAATACAAAAACGGGTTGAAGGAGCCGTCTATCAGATAGCCTGTAACGAACAGGAGCAGGGTGACGTGCACCACAGGCTCGAGTGCGTTGAGTATTCTTTCACATTTTTTACTTGCAGCAGCCTTTTTTATAAGGCCGGAGACCAGCGGTGTCGCGCCTATGGCTGCAATTATCAGAACCACCGAATAGCTTCCGATATAATAGCTGGTTATCATATTGGAAAGAGGAACATCAAGAAGGCCGAACATCCCTTTAAGATTTTCGATCACTTCACTCATTCCGTCAGCGTTGAATATGACAAAGCTGATGGTTATGAAAAACAGCATGTACAGATGGCTCACAAAGGCCGGGAGCCTTTCGAGAAGCTTTTTTATGAACAGCTTTTCAAAAGCCAGAAAGACGGCGAAATAAAGCCCCCATATTATGAAATTCCATTGGGCCCCATGCCAGAAGCCGGTCAGGAACCATACGACGAGTATGTTCCTTATCCATTTGACGGTGCTTACACGGTTCCCGCCCATAGGCACATACACATAATCCCTGAACCAGGTTCCAAGGGACATATGCCATCTGCGCCAGAATTCTGATAATGTCTTCGATATGAAAGGATAATTGAAATTCTCGAGGAAATGGAACCCGAATATCCTTCCAAGGCCAATGGCCATATCGCTGTAAGCCGAAAAGTCAAAATATACCTGAAGCATGAAGGCAAACGCCGAGATCCAGTAGAATAAAACTGACTTTTCTCCGGTATCCCTGAAAATCTCAACAAGTTCTCCCAGGGTATTGGCGATCATGACCTTCTTTGCAAGCCCGATTATGAACCGGTTTATGCCATAAGCTACATCGGCAAAAGAATGGGTCCTCTGGTCAAGCTCTTCTTCCACAGTCGTATATCTCACTATAGGCCCGGCAATAAGCTGAGGAAAAAGAGATACATAAGCGGCAAACTTTATTATACTTTTCTGAACCCTGGCATCTCCACGATACACATCTATAGTGTATGAAAGGATCTGGAAGGTATAAAAGCTGATCCCTATCGGAAGCAATATGTGGGCAAGCGGGATATTTGTCTTAAAGATCCAGTTTATATTTGTTATAAAAAAGTCGGTATATTTAAAGAACATGAGCAGGCCGATACTGAAGATAACCGAGGAGACGAGCGGTATTTTCGCATACCGGCTCCCTCTCGCCCGGTCTATCCATATACCGTGAAGATATCCTGAAATAATGGATGTGACCATCAGAACAGAATATGCCGGTTCGCCACAGAAGTAGAAGAAAAGGCTTGCCACCAGCAATACTATGTTCTTCATCTTCCATGGCGAAAGGAAATACAATATCAGTACTACGGGTAAAAAATAATACAGAAAGCTGATACTGGAAAAAAGCATATCAATCCTTCAGTGCAAGAAATGCGTCGTGCAGTTCTTTTGCGCTTTCGTTGCTCATGATGAGAATAATAACATCCCCGATATTGTCGACGATTATGTTTTCCTTATCCACGCCCATACATACCCATTTCATGGGGTCCACGTTTTCTTTTATTTCTGTCTTTATCTTTTCAATATCAGCACCTTCCTTAACCCTCACAAGGTCAAGCTCATACGCTGAGGAAATCATCGGTACTGAGGCGATGGCTTCTTTGAATTCGATACCTTCTTTTCCAAGATGGTATGCACAGTTCTCTGCATTGATCTCGCTAACCATCAGGCCTTCCTTGACGAACCTCTGGAAATCACTGTTTAATTCTGCAGTTTCATATATCTTGTTCAAGATATCCTCAAGACTGCCTTCAAGGTTTTCATTTTTCTTCCCGCTTCCGTCAGGGTCTTTATCTGCAGGCTTGGACCCGCAGGCAGCAAAGCTGAATACAAGTGCAAATGCAAGCAGTAACAAAATAAGTCTTTTCATATCAATCTCCTCTACTGTTTTTCTTTTTGCATTTGATTAGACGCAGAGGAGCATGAAAGGTTCTCTGTTTTTTGCTGTAATATATTAGGAAGGGCTGTCTCATCTCCTTCTGACAGCCCTTCCGCGTTTTTTACCTTTTCCCGTTCCCGTCATGCGCAGGATAAGTTCCTCATGTTCGTCGATCAGCCGGGACAGCTTTAAAATAAAGCTCCGTATCTCATTATCCTTTATGAGAAGTCTTAAAGCATCTGCAACAGTATCAACAAAATTCTCATCTATCTTTTGCGTAGATGATGACCTGGCCAGGGGACATATGGGTACGGCTCTGGGATCGGTCCTGACTATTAGGGTCCTGCCATTTTCGATGTAGGGCGTAAGGGGGAAGATCCTGCAGGACAGAGGTCTTGATTCACGGGGGCAAGGTTCTTTGCATATCGCCAGTAAAACCGGTTTTCCATTACCATATGTCAATGATGATTCTTCAATAATAAGCCATGGATGGTCGCCGGAATACATTTCTTCCTCGCCAGGGAACAGATACATTCCGGTTTCTTCGTCTCCCTCGGCACAGCAGGCTTTGTTGCACAGTACGCCGCAGTCAGTCAAAAGCGGTGTTGTTTTATCAAGCATGGCATAAGCTTTTTCATATAGATCGCGTTTAGTCACAGGTTATGCTCCTTTTTTTGCAGTTTAGTGATATGTATTTTCATTTTAACACATGAGTTTTGGGGACGGATACTTTTACTCAAAATGAGTGAAAGTCTGAAGCGTTTTTATGTCATTCTGAGCGAAGCGAAGAATCTTGGATCCACATAGCTTGCAGAAAAGATCCTTCGGTCGTTTCACTCCCTCAGGATGACACAGAAGGGCTTTGTAAGAATAATAAGTCCGTAGCCCAGCACTAAGGCTGGGCTGCATTATACATTTTACAATAATTTAAATGCATCACCAATGCACATGATTAGTCAAAGTCGAATGAATCAAGAGGCTCAATTCATTGGTGCCGGCACGTGAAACATACTGTAGAGCGGCTTTCATCCAACAATAAAGGAGAGGCTCCTTATGCCTCTCCTCTGAAAAACGATACTTTTATTAAAAATGATGATACTTTAAAAAAGTCCTGCTGTTTATAGCTTTTTACTCTGAAAACAGCGGGGTGGAAAGATAACGTTCGCCTGTATCAGGCAATATGATAACAATGTTTTTTCCTTCGTTCTCAGGGCGTTTAGCAATCTCAGTCGCAGCCCATAGCGCTGCTCCTGATGAGATCCCCACAAGCAATCCTTCGGTCTTTGCCAGATCTCTTCCCGTCGCAAAGGCGTCTTCATTTTCGACTGTGATGATCTCATCATAGATGTTTGTGTTCAAAACCTGCGGTACGAAACCTGCACCGATACCCTGGATCTTATGAGCACCCAGCGTCCCTTTTGAAAGCACCGGTGAACCTGCAGGTTCAACGGCAACTATCTTTATATCAGGATTCCTGGATTTAAGGAATTCACCTGCTCCGGTGATGGTGCCTCCTGTACCTATACCTGATACAAAAATATCTATCTTCCCTTCAGTATCTTCCCAGATCTCAGGTCCTGTGGTAGCTTTGTGAACGGCAGGATTGGCCGGGTTTGTAAACTGGCTTGGTATAAAGGAATTCGGAATCTCCTTTGCCAGCTCTTCTGCTTTTGCGATTGCGCCTTTCATGCCTTTTGCCCCTTCGGTCAGGACAAGCTCTGCACCATATGCCTTTAGCAGATTCCTGCGCTCAACGCTCATGGTTTCAGGCATTGTGAGTATGATCCGATAACCGCGGGCTGCGGCGACAGAAGCAAGCCCTATTCCTGTGTTCCCGCTGGTGGGTTCGATTATGACCGAATCAGGCTTTAAAACTCCCCTTGCTTCAGCATCATCTATCATGGCTTTTGCTATCCTGTCCTTTACGCTTCCTGCGGGATTGAAGTATTCAAGTTTCCCAATAATCGTAGCTTTCAGTCCGTGCTTTTTCCTATAATTCGTCAGCTCCAGAAGCGGAGTTTTTCCTATCAGATCAGTCAGGCTCTTATAAATTCTTGACATGGGGGTACCTCCTCACAAGCAATTTTAATAATTCATATATGTTTACTATGAATTATATGCCTGTTGGTTATATTTTGTCAATAGATTTAAAAAATATTCCTACAATTTTTATATGAATAATAGGATATTGACAGTATGGCAGATTTAACATATTATTTATATATAAATAGTAGGAATTAATACTCATCCGGGAAGGGGCTGTTCATTATATGAGAATATCGGCAAAGGGGCGCTATGCTCTGGCTGCAGCGATCAGTCTGGCAGAAAACTACGATAACGGGGAATGTATAACCGTAATCAGCATTTCCGAGAAGCTGGGCATATCAAAGATTTACCTCGAACAGGTTTTTTCGCTGCTGAAAAGAGGTGGAATAGTGATCTCTGAAAAAGGTGCCCAGGGTGGATATCAGCTTGCCCGAATTCCCCGCCTGATAACAGTCCTGGATGTTTTATCGGCCGTCGAACTTGCACTTTTTGAGCAAACTGAGGAAACTGTAAATGAAAAAGCTCCTGAGATCGAATCAGTAATGAAGGCTATGGTGTTTGACTCCATCGACAGCGCAGTAAAAGATGTTTTGGAGCAAATAACACTGGAGGATCTGGTCAACAGGGCTGAAGAGCAGAAAAAAAACCAGGGATTTATGTATTTTATCTAAATCGGAGGATATTTATGGATTTCAGCACTCTCTGCGTTCATGGTAATGACTGTAAATATGATAATACAGGCTCGGTCAGCGTGCCTATTTTTCAGAGTGCTACCTTCTCCCACCCGGGTGTGGGTCTGAGTACCGGATATGATTATTCCAGGCTTCAGAATCCCACAAGAGAGCATCTTGAAAAAACACTGGCAAAGCTTGAGAACGGAACCGATGCTATGGCATTTTCCAGTGGAATGGCAGCTATTGCCGCGGTAATGGAGCTTTTTCGGCCCGACAGCCACATAATAGCCTCTGATGATCTATATGGCGGGTCTATCAGGCTGTTCCGAAACATTTCTGAGAAAAATGGCATCAGTTTCAGCCTGGTAAACACAACAGACATTGCAAAACTGGAATCACATATCAGGCCTGAGACAAAAGCTCTTTTCATCGAAACTCCAACTAACCCGATGATGCATGTGACCGATATCGCTGAATCAGCCCGGCTTGCAAAAAGCCATGACCTTCTTCTCATCGTGGACAATACATTTTTGACCCCATATTATCAGAAGCCTCTTGACCTTGGCGCTGATATAGTGGTCCACAGCGGAACGAAATATCTGGGCGGCCACAATGATACTCTGGCTGGTTTTGTGGTGGTAAAGGAAAGTGAGCTTTCAGAAAAGCTGCGATTTATCTATAAAACAATCGGTGCCTGCCTCTCTCCCTTCGACAGCTGGCTTATCATTCGCGGCCTTAAAACACTAGCAGTCCGCATGGACAGACAGCAGGAAAGCGCCATGAAGATTTCACGTTGGCTTATGTCACATGAAAAAGTAAAGGCAGTACACTATGTCGGTTTGCCTTCCCATCCGGACTATGAGATTTCAAGAAAGCAAACAACGGGTTTCGGTTCCATGATCTCTTTTGAGACCGACTCCGAGGAAACTGCAAAACAGGTGCTTTCAAAGGTTTCAATAATACAATATGCCGAAAGTCTGGGCGGCACTGAATCACTGATTACCTATCCCATGCTGCAGACCCATGCCGATGTCCCAAGGGAAGAGCGTGAGGCAAAAGGCATCAACGAAAGGCTTTTGCGCCTTTCTGTCGGTCTGGAGCATCCGGACGATCTGATACTTGATCTGAGCAGGGCATTTGAGGAGGAATAGCTTTGAAATACGACTTCGATGCAATTACAGAGCGCAGGGATACCGATTCTATCAAATACGATTTTGCCAAAAAAAGGGGAAAGCCGGAGGGAGTCATCCCGTTATGGGTGGCCGACATGGACTTTAAAACACCCCCCTGCGTGATCGACGCTTTAATTGAGAAAATCCGTCATGGAATATTCGGTTATTCCGAGACCAGACAAGATTATTTCGAAGCATTGCGCAACTGGTTTTCCAGGCAATTCGGTTGGAACATACAACCCGAATGGCTGGTAAAAACACCGGGTGTTGTTTTTGCCATCTGTACTGCAATTCGTGCCTTTACCGGTGAAGGCGATGCTGTCCTTATACAGCAGCCGGTTTACTATCCCTTTTCCGAATCTGTTCTGGCAAACAACAGAAAACTCGTCGTTAATCAGCTTGCTTACTCTCAGGGCAGGTATACAATTGATTTTTCCGATTTTGAAGATAAAATTATTAAGAACGATGTGAAGCTCTTTATCCTGTGCAGTCCTCACAACCCGGTGGGAAGGGTATGGACAAGAGAAGAACTTACGATACTGGGCGAGCTGTGCCTGAAGCATGGCGTTATCGTTATATCTGATGAAATCCATGCCGACTTTACCTATCCGGGACACAGCCATCTTGTCTTTTCAGATATCAAGCCTGAGTTTTCGGATATAACCATTACCTGCACAGCTCCGACCAAGACGTTCAATCTGGCCGGTCTCCATATTTCCAACATATTTATCCCAAACCGGGAAATGAGGCGAAAATTCAGGGCTGAGCTTATAAGATGCGGCTACAGTCAGTCGAATATAATGGGTATCACTGCCTGCCGTGCGGCTTATGAAGGCGGAAGCGAATGGCTGACAGAACTTAAAGAGTATCTATCAGGAAACCTGGATTTTGTAAGAAGCTTTTTAAAGCAAAGGCTGCCGCAGATCAGGCTCGTGGAACCTGAAGGAACTTACCTTGTCTGGCTGGATTTCAGCGCTCTCGGTCTAGATGACCGGGAACTCGACGATCTGATCGTAAACAAGGCCGGACTTTGGCTGGATGCCGGAACCATGTTTGGCGCAGGCGGCGAGGGATTCCAGCGCATCAATATCGCATGTCCAAGATCAGTTCTGGAAAAAGCTTTTAATCAGCTGGAACAGGCGATCAAAACGTGACAAGGCTTTCACCCAGTTTACGGGCTTCTTCAAGCTTTTCAAAGCAGTCCGATACATGCACCAGTTTTAACATGTCCTGAAAAGGAAATGTCCATCATATTCGGAAAATTAACTTGACCGCTTCGGGTTTGTAATAATTATAGTGTCAAATACATTTCGTATTGTGAAATCGAGTCTTTTTCAAAATTCCATCGCTTTACAAATCCCATCAGCGACGCATTGTTAGGAAAATTAATTGTCAGCTTCTTTATATTAAGCTCATTAACTGCATGGCCGATAAGGGCGCTGCCTATACCCTTATTCCTTAAACTAAAATCAACCCACAAAAAATTGATCCTTCCTGAAGGCTGAAGGCTTAGTGCCCCTATCAAATTTTCCTTATTATATACTCCATAATGGACCTGATTGCTAAAATAGCCTATATAATCAAAATCATTCTGCCAGTTGATATGAGTGTTCTGAATTGCGTTTATGCCTTTTAAGCAGTCTATATCTACCCTTTATAATGTAATCGGAAAAACCGATCTGAAAAGCATTAAAAATATCATCTTCATGAACTTGTGTACATCTTTTGTATACAATCATCTCATTCCCTCTCCCTTATGTTCTATTATAAATAAGCAAGGCTTTTTCTCAGTTATGTCCAGTCTACCAAATAGCAGTAAGCTCCGACAAGCAAATTTTAAACAAGAAAGAGTGGTTCATGAAACTTCCTGATGTGCTAAATGGGATACTCTAAACAGTGATTCGAAAACCTCCGGAAAATCCATATGTGTATAGTCAGGTGGGGGTATCCAGAGATGAAAATATAGGAGATAATGGCTCAAAATAACGATAAAAACCTATTGACTAAATAAAACGATTCCTTTATAATGTCAAAGGTAGCCGCAAGAGCGGAATGTAAAATACAACATCGTTATACTCTATGCACCATTAGCTCAGCTGGTAGAGCACCTGACTCTTAATCAGGGTGTCCGGGGTTCGAGCCCCCGATGGTGTACCAAGCAAACAGCCGTGTAAAGTATATTACACGGTTTTTGTATTAATAGTGATCGCGGCTGACAGGCGAATAATAATTACAGGCTATGGGTTGTGTGTAAAATGTCAGAGGGCAGAAAGACTATAGTGCAAAACAGAAAAGCAAGGCATGATTACTTCATTGAAGAAACCTATGAAGCCGGTATAGCTCTTACCGGCACAGAGGTCAAATCTCTGCGCCTGGGAAAAGCCAACCTTCAGGACAGCTATGCAGTTATAAAGAATGGCGAGGTATTTGTACATGGTCTTCATATCAGCCCTTATGACATGGGAAACAGATTCAACCATGATCCTCTGCGGGTAAAAAAGCTTTTGCTTCATAAGTATGAAATAAACAAGCTGATAGGTCATACCCAGAAAAAGGGACTTACGCTTATCCCCCTGAGCCTATATTTTAAGAAAGGCAAGGTAAAGGTTGAGCTGGCAGTTGCAAAAGGTAAAAAGCTTTATGATAAACGTGAGGATATCGCCAGGAAAGATGCAATGCGTGAAATCGACAGGAGAATGAAGGATTTTTCTAGGTAAAAGACTGAAAAGCTGCTTTTCAAATGTCATTCTGAGCGCAGCGAAGAATCTTATCAGGGATTCTTCATTCCGCTATGTACAGACATGCAGGAAAATATATCAGATTAAAGTTTGCTGAAGTTTATGCTATAATATATATTGCAGTTGTTAGTACCCTTAAAAGGGGGCGTTAAGGTTTCGACGGGATTGTTGAAGCCGGAGAAGCGGGTAGTGGATTCTCGTTGGCCACTTTAAAAAACGAGAGCGTAAAATAAACGCTAACAACGATTTAGCTTACGCTGCTTAATTAAAGCAGCCGTCCTGCCTGGGAGGACCACGGCCCGGGACAGGGCGTCAGCAGTGGTGAACGTGACACGGTAAAGCTTTGAGCCGTGCATGACAAATGAAGCTACTGAAGCTGCAAGCCTGTTCATGGGCGTGAAGCGGAGGGAATGATCAAAACATGAACTGCACCCGGAGAAGCTCCTGTGAATACGGTTTCGGACGCGGGTTCGATTCCCGCCGCCTCCACCAATAATAAAACCCTTTCTATGAAAGGGTTTTATTTGTACTCCTGTGAATATTACTGCTCCTTTATTTTAAAGGCCCTGGTTTGGCTATATAATCCGTCGGCCGAATCATGCAGTGTTTTGGAGAATGCCGCGATCTCCTCTGTCTGCGCACTGATGGTCTCTGTCGCCCTGAGAATTTCCTGAGCTCCTGCTGAAGTCTGCTGTGAAACGGCAGTTACCGCCTCGATCTTTTCAAAAATGATATTTTTGTTTCTGATCATTTCATCAGCACTGTTGAACGCCTCATTCAAGACCGGAATTGCCTCCTCCAGCGATTTTATTATGTTTGTGAATGCCTTGTTCGTATTCTCTATGAATTTGATCTGCTCCTCCAGTTTGAGCTTCGCATCATTGCTGGTTGTAACGACACTTTCCACAGAAGACATGATTTCATCCACGATCATTCTGATTTTATCGGACGAATCCTTGGACTGTATGGCCAGCTTTCTGATCTCGTCAGAAACCACCGTAAAGCCTTTTCCTGCCTCACCGGCACGCGATGCTTCAATAGCTGCATTCAGGGCAAGAAGGTTGGTCTGGGTCGCAATATTCTCTATTGCAGTATTTATTTCATCTATTTGCTGTGCATTTCTACTCAGTTTATTGATCCTGTCGGCAACAATGTCAAAGGACTCACTTGTGTTCACTATAGACTGGTTCAGACCCTGAAGCTGCACATTCCCTTCTGTGGACAGGGTATTGGTGATCTCGGCGTTTTCTCTTGTGGCTTCCAGTGAATCATATATTTTCTGTACCGAATTATTGAAATCTCCGAGTTTGTTGCTGATGAACAAAAGCTCTTCAGCCTGCCTGTTAGCTCCTGTTGCTATTTCAGAAATGGACTGGGTGGTCTCCTCGGATGAATAAGCTATGCTTTCAGATATTGAAGCCAGATGAGAAGCAAACTCATTCAGTTCACCGGATTTTTCCCTGATTGCTCCGATAATGTTTGAAAGCGCATTGTTAAGGTTATTGAAGCTCTTTCCAAGAAGGCCGATCTCGTCTCTTCGGTTGATCTCTATATTCGCTGTTAAATCTCCTTTACCGATCCTTTCGGCATGATGCATGAACAGATTAAGCGACTTGACCATGAAACCGGAGAATATAATCGAGATGACGATCCCTAACGACAATATGAACAAACCTATAATGAGGATCCGGCTCCTGACAACATTGAATGACTGATATATGGGTTCGCCGTTAAGATTGGCCACCAATACGCCTATTGTTTTACCAGTGCTGTCTTTCAGCGGATAATATATTGAGAACAGCTTTCCCCATTTCGGGTTGTCCTGGAGCTCAAACTGTTCTTCTCCCTGGAAGCTCTTTTTCATCGCATCGGTGATCACCGTACTGCTCTGGGAGACTGCAGTAGCCCCTGAAACGGCATCAACTACACCTGTCGCTCCCGAGACGGCATCAGTTTCGGAGTTTTTGCCCGAAAACTGGAAAAACTCTCCGCCCGCGTTCATCTTCAGCAGGTACAGATGATTGAGGCCAAGCAGTTCTTTTGCGTCGAAAAGGTTTTCATTAATAGTTTTATAATCATCACTGTCTACATCTGTACTTTTCATCCCTGCGAACTTATCCATATCAATGGTTTTTGAAACAGATGCCAAAATATTGATGTAATCGCCACCTACTGAATTTATGGTAATGGTAGGCAGTTGAATGACGACGTACCCTCCTATCAGAACGGTACAAAAAACTACCAGGAACGCACTTAAAAATATCAATTTGGTTTTAAGCGAAACGAACCTTTTCATAACGTCCTCCAAGACAGCAATTTCCAATAAAAATTACCACATTTTATAACTCTGAAACAGCTGTAACAATGATATAATCAAAATTTAATAAAAAAAACGGGGCAACGATTCTTCGTCACCCCGTTGTGACTATCTTTTATAATTTGGGCAATGACTCAAATCCTTTTTCGAGCATGCTGTCCGGATATTCAACATCGACGAGCCTTCCGCTGAGATATTCGTCATAAGCTGTCAAATCGAAGTTGCCATGACCACTGAGGCAGAACAGGATGCACTTTGACTCTCCGGTTTCTTTACATTTAAGAGCTTCGTCAATTGCAGTTCTTATTGCGTGAGCCGATTCGGGTGCAGGAAGTATGAGCTCGGATCTGGCGAACTGGATGGCTGCTTCGAAAACGTCTGTCTGATGTACTGCACGTGCTCCTATCAGTCCATCATGATAAGCTCTGCTGACTAAAGCAGAATCGCCGTGGTAGCGAAGTCCTCCTGCGTGAATTCCGGGCGGCATGAAATTATGGCCTAAGGTATACATTTCCATCATCGGAGTAAAATGAGCTACGTCGCCGTAGTCAAAAGCGAATTTGCCTTTTGTAAGGGTGGGGCAGGCGGCAGGTTCGACAGCCAGAATTTCTGTTTTCTTGCCCTCTCTTATCTTGTCATGCAGGAATGGGAATGCTATACCGCCAAAATTGCTTCCACCGCCGCAGCACGCAACAACAATATCCGGATATTCGTCAACTTTCTCAAGTTGCTTTTTTGCCTCAAGTCCTATTATCGTCTGGTGGAGAAGAACATGGTTCAGCACGCTTCCAAGAGCATAATTGGTATCTTCATGGCTTGCTGCATCCTCGACGGCTTCGCTTATAGCAACTCCAAGGCTTCCCATGTTATTCGGATCCTTTTCAAGAATATCTCTTCCGGACTTGGTATATGTACTAGGACTCGGATGTACATTGGCACCGTAAGCCTCCATGATAAGCTTTCTGTATGGTTTTTGCATAGCGCTTACCTTTACCATATAAACCGTGCATTCCATTCCGAACAATTGTGTAGCAACAGACAGGGCTGTTCCCCATTGTCCGGCTCCGGTCTCTGTAGCCAGTCTTCTGATGCCTTCCTTGTAATTATAGTAAGCCTGCGGGATAGCGGTATTAAGCTTATGGCTTCCCGACGGGTTGTTCCCTTCGTATTTGTAGTAAATTCGAGCAGGTGTACCCAGCAGTTTTTCAAGATTATAGGCCCTGCACAGCGGTGAAGGACGGAAGGCCCTGTAAAGTTCCCTTACTTCTTCGGGAATTTCAATATAGCGTTCATTGGACATTTCCTGCTCGATCAGAGCCATAGGAAAAATCGCCTTCATGTCTTCAGGTGCAACGGGCTTTTTTGTAACAGGGTTTAAATAGGGACTTAGATTTGGAATATCGGCCCGGATATTATACCAGCTTTCGGGCAATTCCTTTTCAGACAAATAGATACGGTAGGGTACATTCTTTGCACTCATAGACTAATCTCCTCTCTTCTTATCTGAACTGATCTCTTCTCTTACTTTATATTAATGATCCCTGCCGTCTTCCCGACACAAGACATCATTAATATTTTTCTTATGATACCATATTTGATTTTACTATGTCAATTTATCGAAGCAACATT
>DULR01000038.1 GCA_012840245.1 Clostridiaceae bacterium | reverse complement strand
TCCTGATATGAACCCTATTTTGCAATTTCTTACTGAATTTTTACCAGTATTTAGAGAAAAATCATTGATGTATTTAGAAAAAACGGTTATGGCCTAAAACCACAACCGTTTTTGTCTACAATCTGAGAAGGCCTGCATATGTGCAGGCCTTCTTTTTACTCATTTTTGAAACCATTGCGAAATATCTTCGATAATATCACAGCGGTCATTCCTGTCTGCTCCGGTGAATATTGCATTCCTCACAAACACAGATTTATACTCGATACGCCTGCCTAAGCTGCTCCACATATCGTCAATATATTTTTGGACAAAAATATTTTCCGGTGGGATATCATTGCTGATGGCTTCCTTCTCTCGCCGGCCAAGCCCGTCTTCGGGAAGGTCCCATTTTTTGTATGAGGTACCGTCATATTTATATGCGTTGCATATGACGGTACCTGCAGTACTGCCTGTACTTACGAATACTTCGGGTATATCGTCAAAATCCATGTCGATAAGTTCCGCACCGAACGATACCCACTTTGGGGCTTCCTCTTCAATCATATCTGCAAGAGGTTCCATCCACTCAGGATAACGCGTATGGGATGAAGTGAAGGCATAGATTAAGGAACCCACTGTTATCAGTGTGGCAAGACAGATGATAAAAGCGATCTTTTTTCCTTTCATTTTGGCCTCCTGAGTTGCATGTCTGCTGTATTCCGGTGGAGCAGTTCATGAAGCATTATACCTACCGTGATTAATAATCCTGTCCATACATAATGACAGCGCAAAGTCACCGGGTTTGGAATGGCGCTGAAAATCTCCTGATTATTATACATTATCTGACAGTTATGGTCCAGTGGCAGGATTGACTAATTATTTCACTTGATGGTAGTATTGACTAGGTAAATAATGGATCATGCTGTTTGGTCCAATAACGAAATATGAGGTAGTTTGCCATGCTCAGGGTAGAAAATATCACAAAATCATATGGGAAGCTGGTTGCGGTCGATAACGTGTCTTTTAAGATAAACAAGGGTGAGATATGCATTCTGGTAGGACCCAACGGAGCGGGAAAGAGCACATTGATCAAGTCCATACTTGGTCTCCTTAAACATAAAGGCAAAGTCCGCCTTGGTTCATATGATATGGAAAGCATCGAGGCGAGGAGAATAACGGGGTATGCTCCTGAAACTCCGATCCTGCACGAGCTTCTGACGGTCAGGGAGCATGTGCAGTTCATTGCCTCCGCCTATGGCGTGGAGGACTGGGAAGAACCCATGAGGGTTTTATTTGACCGCTTCGATCTGACCGACAAACAGAATAAATTATGCAAAGAATTATCCAAGGGCATGCAGCAGAAGGTGAGCCTCTGCTGCGCGGCAATCATCAGTCCGGCAATGATTTTTCTGGATGAACCCATGATCGGGCTGGACCCCAAAGCCATACGCGAATTCAAAGCCATGCTGGCAGAATGGAAAGCCCGGGGGGCATCGGTCCTGCTCAGCACGCATATAATCGACAGTATCGATTCTCTGTGGGACAGGGTCATTATGATCAGCAAAGGCAGGATCATCAAGGAGATAGAACGAAAAAGCTTTGAAGACTATCGATCAGAATCACTGCAGGATATGTTTTTGTCAATTATGGAGGAAGTATCATGAAGGCTGTATTCTACCTGTTTTTCAGGGGTACAAGAAACATTGTGTTCCGGGCTCTGAAAAAACCTGCCGCCCTTATCGGTTATCTGGCATTTTTCCTGTTTTACCTGTGGATCGGTATAAGACTTAATAGTGGTAAGGAACAGGGTGCTTCGATATTCAATTCGGATATCTTTTATATAATGCTGACGCTGTTTGCGCTCTTTCAGGCCTATGCCTGTGTGTATCCGGCAAAAAAGAACGGTATCGCAGGTTATTTGATGGCCGATATAGCTCTTTTATTCCAGGCACCGGTAAGGACTTTTGATATTTTGCTTATCCTGATTTTGAGGCAGTTTTCATCCAGCTTTTTTACAATTGCATTCATGCTTGTTCAGGCACCGATCTTTAAAACTGTGTTTGGCCTGACGACCGGAGGGGTGATCCTCTATATTTTTTCTTCCATTGTCATGAGTATATTTGGAACGGTACTAATGGTACTGAAGGTATTTGTCTTCAGGAACAAGCCATTTTTGACGAAGGGCTTCAGACTGTTTTTCTATGCCATGCTGGGAATATACCTCATATATCCTGTGATCCCCGCCATATCGCATGCAAGTCCTGTAAAAGAGTACTATAGAGTTTTCAGACTGCCGGTCATGGATATGATACCATTCTTCGGCTGGTTAAGAGCTGTTGCGGTGAGCCCGCTGACCGGCATTACACAGAGTTTGGCTGTTTCTTTCCTTATACTTTTGCTTCTTTGTGTAACAGGATTGTTCTATCTGTACAGAAAAACCGATACCGAATGGTTTGAAGAAACCGTCGGCATCGCCGAACAGAGCGGCATTGCTGCCGAAATGATAAAAAAGGGTTCAATGCCGGTGTTAGGTCCAGTCAGGCGGAAGAATGCAGTCAGCTTTACTTTTACCGGACGGGGAAGCGCTGCTGTTCTGCAGAAGCATATATTGGAATACAGAAAGACAGGATTTTTGTTCGTCAGTTTTAAATCGGTGTTGTTCTTGATACTGGGGGCAGTATTGGGGTGGTTCATAAGAAAAAGCCCGGACCAAGATTTACCTGTCATGCTTATATCCCTTATAGTGATATCGATACTGTCAATGCTGTTTTCAATGTTCAGCCGGTGGAAACGCGAGATAAGAAGCCCCTATCTTTATCTTATACCTGATACCCCTTTCAGGAAACTGATCATGATAACGGCTGCGAGCGCCATCAAGCATGTTATCGACGGATTTTTCTATTATGTGCCCATTTGCATTTTAACAGGTGCATCAGTAGTGGAAATTGTCATTGGAGTCTTGGCTTACATGACTCTCAACCAGATTTGCATAAACGTGGATATCCTCAGCAACCGTGTATTCGGAAGGCTCAATGCAGGCAACTTCAGGTTTCTGATCAACTATTTCATGCAGCTGCTGATCTTTATCCCTGCAATCACAGTCAGTGCAGTTCTGGATGAATTGAATATGCCTTCTGTTTTAGGCGTACTGGGATACCTTGGGGTCCTGACGGTGTTCTATATAACGGTTTCTGTTTTTACTGCCGGAACATTGCGCTGCCCCGAGAATTTCGACTAAAGTCAGGCGGAACCATCCAAGTGCTTCGATTAGTCAAAATGACCAATAGGAAAGATAAAATATTTCAAAAAATCAGCAATATATAAAGGCTTTTCATTTTTATAAGCCTTTATTTTTTGTTGATATTGCATAAATATTGTGATATAATTAACAAGGCATTGTTAAGCAATTAACATACCACCAGAACCCTACTATTTAAGAGATTTTAGGAGGTTGTCACAATGAGTTGCGGTTGCTGTGTAGACAATAAGGCACAAGAACTGAACAAAATAATCGCTAAATACAAGGACACCCGCGGTGCATTGATACCGGTCCTTCATGAAGCTCAGGATCTGTACGGATATCTTCCCATGAGCGTTCAGAAAAAGATAGCTGAAGGACTTAATGTCTCGCTGGCCGATGTATATGGCGTAGTAACATTTTACACCCAGTTCTCGATAAACCCGAAAGGAAAGTACAAGATCAATGTATGTCTTGGAACTGCATGTTATGTAAAAGGAGCGGGCGAGATCTTTGAAAAATTGTCTGAGATCCTCAAAATTAAGAACGGCGAATGCACCGAGGACGGATTGTTCTCACTGGATGCATGCCGTTGCGTAGGGGCATGCGGGTTGGCTCCTGTTATCATGATAAATGATGATGTTTATGGAAGATTGACCGCTGATGATATTCCCGGAATCATCCAGAAATATATCGACATGGAGTCTGAAGCCAATTAAGTATGAAGGATATATCACTGCATTTGATGGATATCGCGCAGAATTCCATAGCAGCTGGGGCAGACCGGATTACCATCAGCATGAGGATACTTGATGAACCTGAGAGGCTTATGGTTGAAATAACCGATAATGGACGAGGAATGGATCCGGAGTTTCTGAAAGAAGTGGCAGATCCATTCAAAACCAGCAGGACGACAAGAGAGGTCGGACTGGGGATCCCGCTTTTGAAGCAATCGGCCGAGATGGCCAGCGGAGATTTCAGTATTGAGTCGGAGCCTTTTAAGGGAACAAAGGTAAATGCAAGTTTTGAAATAAACCACATTGACAGAATCCCTCTGGGAGATATTGCAGAAACAGCAGGATTATTGATAAAGGCTAATCCAAATATCTCGTGGTTGATTCATTTTACTTCACCGGACAATGAGTTCATAATGGATACGGATGAAATAAAGCGTCATTTGGAAGGTGTTCCTATAGAGGATAATAATGTACTTGAATGGATACAAAATACAATAAACAATGGGGTGCAATCAGTTTTCGGAGGTGTTTTAGATGAAGTCGGTTGAAGAATTAAAGGCAATTCGTGAAAAAGCTTTGAAAGAAATGTCCATTCGTGATAATGAGGATAAGACGAGAATCATCGTCGGTATGGCTACATGCGGTATCGCCGCAGGTGCAAAGTCGGTTATGAGCGCATTCATAGATGAGCTCGAAAAACGCAATATCCGCAATGTATCCGTATCTATGACGGGCTGTATTGGCATTTGCCGCCTTGAGCCCGTAGCTGAAGTTTTGGAGGCCAACGGCGAAAAGACGACTTATGTTAAACTCGATGCTGAAAAAGCCAGAAGGATCGTGGCAGAACATATAGTCAACCAAAAACCAGTTACCGAATTCACAGTTGGTGCGGCAGAAAGGTAAGGAGGATTAACGATTATGGTTTACAGATCGCATGTACTGATTTGTAATGGTACCGGATGTACGGCTTCCAAAGCTCCCGAGATCATGACCAGGCTGGAGAAAGAGCTCGCTGCAAAAGGTATAGAAAAAGAAGTAAAAATAGTAAAGACAGGTTGCTTTGGACTATGTGAGAAAGGTCCCATTCTTGTCATATATCCCGAAGGGGCTACATACTGCCATGTCAGACCCGATGACGTTGAAGAGATAGTAAATGAACATCTGGTAAAAGGCCGTATCGTAAAGAGACTTCTTCTGGGAGACAAGGACGCGGAAGATGTTGCAAAATCTCTTGAAAATGTGGGATTCTTCAACCGTCAGGTACGTGTAGCCCTTCGGAACTGCGGTGTCATAAATCCTGAAAGTATCGAAGAATACATTGCAAGAGACGGTTATGCCGCATTGGCAAAAGCATTGACAGAAATGACCCCTTCCCAGGTCATTGATGAAATAAAGAAATCAGGTCTTCGCGGACGCGGCGGCGGCGGTTTCCCCACCGGACTCAAATGGCAGTTCGCCGCTCAGGAAGTCAACGATATCAAATATGTCTGCTGTAACGCCGACGAGGGTGACCCGGGCGCATTCATGGACCGTTCCATACTCGAAGGCGACCCCCACAGCGTTATCGAGGCAATGGCCATTGCCGGATACGCCATAGGTTCGAATCAGGGATATATATATGTCCGCGCTGAGTACCCCATCGCGGTTCAGCGTCTGAATATAGCCATCAGCCAGGCTAAGGAATACGGGCTCCTCGGAAATAACATTTTCGGAACCGATTTCTCGTTCGATCTGGAAATCCGTCTGGGCGCTGGAGCATTTGTATGCGGCGAAGAGACCGCTCTGATGACTTCGATCGAAGGAAAACGCGGTGAACCCAGGACACGTCCTCCTTTCCCGGCTGTCAAAGGTCTTTGGGAAAAACCCACAATACTCAATAATGTTGAAACATATGCAAATATACCTGTGATCCTTCTGAAGGGCGCTGACTGGTTCAGATCCATCGGTACAGAGAAGAGCAAGGGAACAAAAGTTTTTGCCGTCGGAGGCAAAATCAACAATACAGGTCTTGTTGAAATACCCATGGGAATGACCCTTCGCGAGGTAATCTACGATATAGGCGGTGGTATCCCGAAAGGAAAGAAATTCAAGGCTGCACAGACAGGCGGTCCGTCCGGAGGATGTATCCCCGCTTCCCATATCGATGTTCCTATTGACTATGATAATCTGATCGAATTAGGCTCGATGATGGGCTCAGGCGGTCTGATCGTAATGGACGAGGACACCTGTATGGTTGATATCGCAAAATTCTTCTTGGAATTCACCGTTGATGAATCCTGCGGTAAATGTCCTCCATGCCGTATCGGTACGAAACGTATGCATGAAATACTTGATCGTATAACAAGCGGCAAAGGTGAAGAGGGAGATATCGAGAAGCTGGAAATTCTGGCAGAAAGCATCAAGCAGGGAGCTCTTTGCGGTCTTGGCCAGACAGCTCCCAATCCTGTCCTCAGCACACTGAGATATTTCCGTGATGAATATGAAGCCCATGTAAAGGAAAAGAGATGTCCGGCAGGAGTCTGCAAGGCTATGCTGAAATATACGATCATTCCTGACAAGTGCAAGGGCTGCAGCCTATGCTCCAGGAAGTGTCCTGTCAATGCTATTTCAGGAGAGGTCAAAAAGCCTTATGTTATCGATCAAAGCAAATGTATCAAGTGCGGAGTTTGTATGGATACATGTAAATTCGCCGCAATAGAGAAGAAATAAGAGGGGAGAGTGTAAGAATATGTCCGAGTATGTAACCCTTACAATAGATGGTATAGAAGTTAAGGCCCCTGTAGGGTCGACAGTGCTTGAGGCTGCCAAGAGTGCCGGAATCAAAATACCCACCCTCTGCTTCCTCAAGGATATCAATGAAATCGGCGCATGCCGCATGTGTATCGTGGATGTGGGAGCAAGAAGCTTGCAGGCGGCTTGCATGTATCCTGTATCGGAAGGCCTGAAGGTCATAACAAACAGCCCGAAGATACGCGAAACACGCAGAGTCACTCTTGAGCTGATCCTTTCCACACATGAGAAAAAATGTCTTACCTGCGTAAGAAACAGAAGCTGTGAGCTCCAGAAGCTTGCATCGGATTTCAACCTCAAGGATATCCGTTTTGAGGGTGAAATGCCGAATTTCCCGATAGATGATTTGTCACCGTCAATAGTACGTGATCCAAACAAGTGTATCCTCTGCCGCCGCTGTGTAAGCGTATGTAAGAACGTTCAGACAGTCTCGGCCATAGAGACTAATGAAAGAGGCTTCAGGACCATCGTATCCTCACCATTCAATATGCCTCTTAAGGATACCCCATGCGTGAACTGCGGCCAGTGCATCACAGCCTGCCCTGTGGGCGCTCTTCGTGAAAAGAGTTCCATTGAAAAGGTATGGGAAGCATTGAGCAGAAAGGATATACATGTGATCGCCCAGACGGCTCCTGCCGTACGTGCAGCAATTGGCGAAGAATTCGGTTATCCCATCGGAACGCCTGTTACCGGCAAGATGGTGGCAGCTATAAAGAAACTGGGATTCACCAAGGTATTCGATACCGATACGGCAGCCGACCTCACCATTATGGAAGAGGGCACAGAGCTCGTAGAAAGAATAAAGAACAACGGCAAGCTGCCTCTGATAACTTCGTGCAGCCCCGGATGGATCAAGTTCTGCGAGCATTTCTATCCTGACATGCTTGACAATCTTTCGACCTGCAAATCGCCCCAGAATATGTTCGGCGCTCTTCTGAAATCATACTATGCCGAAAAGATGGGCCTGGATCCTTCGAAGATATTCGTTGTTTCCATTATGCCGTGTACAGCCAAGAAGTATGAGGCACAAAGACCTGAGCTTGCATCCACAGGTTATCCCGATATCGATGAGGTTCTTACGACCCGCGAGCTTGCTGAAATGATCATGGAAGCAGGTATAGATTTCAGAAATCTTGAAGATGAGAGCTTCGATGATCCTATGGGTGAAGCTACAGGCGCAGGCGTAATCTTCGGCGCTACCGGCGGTGTTATGGAAGCCGCGCTCAGAAGCCTGCCTTACCTTCTTACCGGCAAGGATGACGATAATATAGACATCAATGTTGTAAGAGGAGTTGAAGGTATAAAAGAGGCAGAACTCGAAATAGCCGGAATGAAAGTCAGGGCAGCGGTCGCACATGGTCTTGGCAATGCAAGGAAGCTGCTGGACAAAGTCAGATCCGGAGAAGCCAGCTATCACTTTATCGAGATCATGGCATGTCCCGGCGGTTGTGTATGCGGAGGCGGTCAGCCGATCCAGCCAGCTTCAGTGAGAAATGAGATAGATCTGAAGGCTGAACGCGCAAAGGCGATTTATCAGGAGGACAGGAACCTGTCTCTGAGAAGGTCCCATCAGAACCCCAGAGTACTCAAAATGTATGAAGAGTACTTCGAAAAACCGGGCAGCCATAAATCACATAAACTCCTGCACACACATTACACCGCACGTGAGATCTATCCTGAAGCAAAATAAGAAAATCAAATATAATGAACAAGGTGCCGTGAACAACTCAGGGCACCTTGTTTATATTATAATACTGAGCTAAAATTGTAAGAGTGGCTCAATTACCTTTCGGAGGACGCATCATGGAGTTTATGACTATATTCAATCAGGTTGCCATTCTTTTTTTGATCCTTATTATAGGTTTGGTGGCAGGCAAATTTAAAATAATCGATTCAACAGGAACAAAAAAGCTTTCGGAAGTGCTTCTTTTTGTCACTTCACCGATGATGGTTCTTAATTCCTTTTTTATAGAATTCTCGAAGGAACGTCTCATTAACGTACTCTGGATAGTCGGAACAGGCTTCGGAATGTTTGTGGTATCGATTCTGCTGTCCAAAGTGATTTATGCCAAATTTGAGGAAAGGATCAAACCGGTTCTGCGCTTTTCAGCCATATTTTCAAATTGCGGCTATATGGGCTTGCCGCTGATGAATGCAGTTTTTGGAAGTGAAGGTGTATTTTACGGATCATTTTATATCGTTACTTTCCATACTGTTCTGTGGAGCTACGGCTATTCGATGTATGGAGGAAAAGAGTCGGGATCCAAAATAATCAGACGGCTTCTTATAAATCCTTCGATAATCGCACTTTATATCGGGCTGATCATATTCCTTTTCAGTATTCCGGTACCCAAAACCATTATTGGAGCGGTAAAGGCAGTAGGTGATATGACGATGCCTTTATCCATGCTCATCATTGGAGGAGTGATGAGCACAACGAATCTTGTCACTGTTTTCAGCGACTGGCGTGTTTATCTCTCTTCACTGATAAGGCTTATTCTAATGCCTGTCATAGGCTTTGCAATTGCTTATCTGCTTAATGTGCCCGCATTGCCCTCAGCGGTGCTGATCACTGCTCTTTCCATGCCTGCGGCAGCCAATACGACGATTTTTGCAGAGCTGTTCGATAAAGATGCGGTTTTCGCTTCCAAATGCGTTACCGTTTCAACGATTTTGTCCATCATCACTGCTCCGGTCGTAATTTCGATTTTAACATCGATATAAGATTTTGGTCAGTGCTTAAAAATACCATAGCCCGGTTATTGTTTAACCGGGTTTTTATTCCCCTACCGGCCATGTTTTTTTGTCCGATGAATATTATATTAAGCAGACAGTAATAGTATTTTCAGATGCTGATTTATTTTTATGCAAATGTTGACAATAAACGACGGGCAATATATAATTAATTTAACCGTTTAACTTATATAGATATATAATTTTCATTTTTGTTTAACCTCAGGAGGTACATATGGGTAAGGTGACAATAAGAGATGTAGCGAGGCATGCGGGCGTCTCTGTAGCCTCAGTATCTTATGTTTTGAATGGTATAGATAAGATTACAGAGGAAACCAAGCAAAAAATACTCAACGCCATAAAAGAGCTGGACTATAAGCCCAGTATTACCGCAAGATGCCTGTCTAGCGGGGAATCAAAGCTTATAGGCATATGCCTGCCCATCACCGAAAAAGGTGATATTCCCGGGGATCTTCTGGAAAACAACCCTTTTTTCAGCGAATTCATAAGCGGGATAGAATTTGTTACCCGCAATAAGGGATATGATATCCTGATTTCAGGTTTTGACAGAAACATGCGCTACAAAGACTGGATACAGAGCAGAAGAATTGATGGCCTGATAATACTGGGGGTATATCCTAAAACGATTTTTGAAGAGATCAGCAACATCAACATTCCTATCGTTTTGTCGGACGCATATGAAGAATATGCTTCGGAATTTCACCGTGTCATGCTCAATGATGAACTGGGAGGCTATCTGGCGACAAAGCATTTGATCGACCTTGGACATAAGGATATCGCATTTGTGTCAGGAAGCATAAAAAACAGCTATATCAATAAAAACAGATACCAGGGATATAAGCGGGCGCTGAAGGAAGCCAATATAAAACTCGATAAGGACCAGGTATATGAAGAACATGTCACATTCAACGGGGGATACCGTATAGGAATGGAAATGGTGAAATCAGGCTGCAAAGCCACCGCTGTATTTGCAGCGGCTGATATCATGGCTATAGGTATTATGAAGTCATTCCTGGAAAACGGTTACAAGATCCCCGATGATGTATCCATCGTCGGATTTGATGATATCAAGTTCGCCCAGTATACCGTTCCGGGTCTTACTACTGTCAAGCAGGATATCATCATGAAAGGCAGGGTATCTGCAGAGATGATCCTGAATGATCTTAAAAACAATCAGAGAACAAATCATTCGGTGCTGTTGCAGCCTGAACTGATAGTGAGAGGCTCGACCGCGCCAATAAAATAAAACTGTATGGATGGCGATTTTATGGATCTGACATTAAAGGATATTGGTTTTTCTGTTGCTCCGAAAGCTCCTGAAGCATCAATGGTTCAGGGTGACAAGTATCGTTTTACCATATTGACACCTCAGCTGATCAGACTCGAATATGATGAGACGGGCAGGTTTGAGGACAGAGCTACCCAAACCGTTATAAACCGCAATTTCCCTCCGGTCGGGTATAGGGTAATCGATGATCTTGAAGGACTCGAGATCATTACAGATAATCTTCATCTGGTTTATGACAAAAAGAAATTCAGCAGGAACGGTCTTAGTATCCAGGTCGGCGGAAATATAAGCTACTACCGCAGCATCTGGCGCTTTGGCGAAGCTTCTGAAAATCTGAAAGGCACAACCCGTACCCTTGACGAATCAAACGGAGCAGTTCCTCTGGAGGATGGATTGCTTTCGAGAAACGGGTTTTCCATTCTGGATGACAGCAGGTCCTTCATTATCGGTGATGACGGCTGGATCTCGCCACGTAGCGGTGAATGCATTGACATCTATTTCTTCGGATACGGACGTGACTATTTAGGCTGCCTCAGGGATTTTTTCAGACTGTGCGGTGAGACACCCATGCTGCCTCGCTATGCTCTGGGAAACTGGTGGAGCAGGTATTATCATTATAGCGAAGAGAGCTACAAAGAGCTTATAGAAAAATTTGAAAGGGAAGAAATACCTTTTTCGGTGGCTGTTCTGGACATGGACTGGCATATCACCGATGTCGATCCGAAGTATGGCAGCGGATGGACCGGGTATACATGGAACAGAAAACTGTTTCCCGATCCAAAAAGATTTATTGGCTGGCTCAACCGGAAGGGACTCAGGGTAACGCTCAACGTTCATCCCGCAGATGGAGTGAGAGCTTTTGAGGAAATGTATCCCGAGATGGCTACCGAGCTTGGTGTGGATAAAGCCAATGAGGAAAAAATACATTTTGATATGACCGATCCTGAATTTGTGAAGGCATATTTTAAATACCTGCATCATCCCAATGAGGATATGGGAGTGTCATTCTGGTGGATTGACTGGCAGCAGGGGACTTCGTCGAAGCTGGAAGGGCTCGATCCCTTATGGCTGCTCAATCATTATCATTTCATCGATAACGGGCGCAACGGAAGCAGACCTTTGATCCTTTCAAGGTACGCAGGCATAGGAAGCCACAGGTATCCGATAGGGTTTTCCGGCGATACATTTGCAACCTGGGAGACACTGGATTTCCAGCCCTATTTCACCGCTACCGCTTCCAATGCGGGATATGGGTGGTGGAGCCATGATATCGGCGGTCATATGCACGGAACAAAAGATGACGAAATGGCCACAAGGTGGATCCAGTTCGGGGTATTTTCACCCATAATGAGGATACATAGCTCAGATAATCCGTTCAATGTAAAAGAGCCCTGGCAGTATGATCTGGTTTCTGAAAAAACCATGAAGAGATTCCTCAGGCTGAGGCATCAGCTTGTACCATATATCTATACGATGAACAGAAGGTTCAATAAAGAGGGCAAACCTTTGATACAGCCAATGTATTACCGTCATCCGTATGACGAAGGAGCCTATGGAGTCCCGAACCAATACTATTTCGGTGATCTGATAGCATGTCCCATAACAAAGCCTATGGATAAGAGACTGAAAATGGGGCATTTCAGGGCGTGGATCCCCGAAGGCATTTATTTTGATTTCTTTACAGGCTGGATTTACAACGGAGGCAGGAAGATCGACCTGTTCCGGGATATATGCACCATACCGGTTCTGGCTGCTGCCGGATCGGTCATCCCTATGGCGTCGGAAGCTTATGCCGGGAACTCCACCGATAATCCTGTTGATATGGAGATCAGGGTTTTTGCCGGCGCAGACGGAAGCTTCAGCCTTTATGAAGATAGCAGCCTGGACTGCATGGGTGGCAAATTGCTCGAAGCAGAGACGAAAATGGAATTCAAATGGGGACAAAGAGCGGAATTTGCAATCAGAGGATTCACCGGAGACAGCGGGGTTGTACCGGAAAAAAGGAATTACTGCCTGAAATTTATCGGCTTCGAAGATTCAGATGATATCGTTGTCCTCCAAAATGGACAAAAGATACCGTTTATCAAAAAATACTTCAGCGAAGCCAATACCATCGAAATAGACATTAAGTCGGCCGATACCGTCTGTGGCCTTGAGATAATGATCGCAACCTCAGGAAACATCGCTCCCAACGATATAAAGAGAAAGGCGTTCGATATTCTGAACAAAGCCAATATAGAGTACGATCTTAAGAGTGAAATATATATGCTGATCAAAAAGCATGATGATAAAACCAGATTGCTTGGTGAACTGCAGGTTTTAGGGCTTGAGAACAGCTTATTGGCCTCAATGTTCGAGTTGATTACTGCATGACAATCAAAACAGAAACTCAATTTTGATTCGCCCTTGATACTTTTTAGTATAAAGGTTTGGTTTCTTATTGCCAAAAATGGCATTAAATCAAATGGAGGGATAGCGATGAGGCATAATCATGATCACAGACAACCTCTCGAGGAAAGCAGTAATGGAGCTGTCAAACCTGCCAGAGGCATTCAGACTAAGCTTGTTCTTGCATTCATGCTTCCGATAGCGTGCATAGTATTTCTTGGGGTGGTATCCTATGTCAAGGCATCAAACGAGATAATCAGGAATTATGAAGATTCCCTGATGCAGACAATCCAGATCTGAATGACTACTATTCAGGGCTTTATAATCTGTCTGAAACCAAAAAGACTCAATTCTACAACTCGACTCTTCAAAGCCTTAAAGATAAGGCATGGTCTGATGATTACATAGAGAATATCTATATTTTATCAGGCACAGAAGCCTCAATGCTGACTACGAACACAAAGTTCGGCCTGACTGGCAATGTGCAGGACAGCACACTTTATTCCCGGTTTATGGAGACAGATGAAGGAAAGATGATCCTGAAAGACCCGGGAAAATACTTCTGGTTTGGCAGGCAGACCGAATTTGACAAGGATCTGAATGCAAAAAGCGACAGTTACTTCATCAGAATGGCCCGTAAGTTCAAAAATACAGATGCCTGTATAATTGTTGATATAAACAGGAACAAGCTGCATGAAATAATAAGTCGCCTTGATTTCGGTGAACATGAAGTACCTGGTAGGTAAGGTAAAGGATACGGGCCTGGCTTTGATATCGGAGGCCAGCCATGTCTCAGAATCATCAAAAACCTTTGTCATGATGGCAAAGGACATAAAAAACGCCATAAATGATATCGAAAATGGCTTTATACAACTGGACGAAAGTTCAGTGGACTGTCTTAAACAGATGGAGATGCTGTCAGGAAGGATCGCATGTGTAAACGATAATACTGCTCAGATCTCCCGTATAACCGAATCGGCATATAAGGCCATCAACGAAGGCATTAACACGATGTCGGAGCTGAATGAAACGACTAAATCCACAACCGGGATCACGGAGCATATCATTGAAACAATCGAGCTTCTGGAGCAAAAGACCAAATCGATAGGCCAGATCGTGGACTTTATCAACGCTATGGCAAGGCAGACAAACCTGTTGTCCCTGAATGCATCGATCGAATCGGCAAGAGCAGGGGAGGCCGGAAAGGGATTTGCCGTGGTGGCCGATGAAATCAGAAAGCTGGCAGAGCAATCCATGCAGTCGGCAAAGCAGATCCAGGCTATAATCGAAGAAATAAACGGTTACATAAACATATCGGTCAAAGCCACAAGCGAGGCAAAATCGATCATCGGTCTCCAGAAAGAAGCCGTCATGAATTCCAGTTCCTCATTCAATGTCTTTTATCGTAATGGGTGCTTCAAACATAGCGAGGGGCCAGATCGTTAAAGGAATCTCCTACCTGGTTCTTGAATTGTCTTTTATATTCTATCTTATCTGGCGCGGTATAGACGATCTGGCAGGGTTGGCCACCCTCGGGACAAAAGAGCAGGAAATGGTCTATAATGAGGCAAAAGGAATATATGAAGTCGTTAAAGGCGACAATTCCATGATCATGCTGTTATTGGGCATAACAGCAATATTCGTAGTTGCTTTCTTTGCCATAGTATGGAAGGCAAATCTGAAATCCGCCATTGCAGCACAGGAATATAAAGCAAGTGGCAAAAAGGTTCCCGGGATAATCGACGATATCAGATCCCTGTTTGATTCAAATCTGCATAAATTGCTTCTGTCGATACCAATAATCGGGTTGATAATAACAACGGTACTGCCGTTGTTCTATATGATATTGATGGCTTTCACAAACTATAACATGACACACCAGCCTCCGGGAAAACTGTTCACATGGGTCGGACTGGAAAATTTCAGAATCATGCTGATGTCTGCCGACAAACTGGGCTATACCTTCTGGAGGATTTTCGAATGGACTCTTATATGGGCGGTCATGGCGACTTTCAGCAACTACTTTTTGGGAATGTTCCTGGCTATCCTGATCAACTCAAAGGGAATCAAAGGAAAAGGCTTCTGGAGAACGATATTTGTTATATCTGTAGCTGTTCCGTCTTTCGTGACCCTTCTTGTCATCAGGATAATGATGAACGATCATGGGGCTCTGAACATACTTCTCATGGAGCTGGGCTTTACATCAAAAAGCATACCCTTTTTCACCAATCCTGACATTGCGAGGATAACGGTCATACTTGTCAATCTTTGGATAGGTATCCCTCACACCATGCTTATCACGACAGGAATATTGGTCAATATCCCGTCGGAGCTGTATGAAAGCGCAAGGATAGACGGTGCCGGACCGGTAAAATCCTTTTTACATATCACCATGCCGTATATGATATTTATTACAACTCCGTATCTTATAACAAACTTCATTTTCAATATAAATAATTTCAACGCCATTTACTTCCTTACAGGGGGAGGACCTTCTACACTTGAATATTTCAAAGGTGCAGGAAAGACCGATCTTTTGGTTACCTGGCTATACAGACTGACGGTCGAAAGCTGGGATTACTGCTATGCCGCGACAATAGGTATCGTGATCTTCCTGATATCGGCCGCAGGTTCTCTCATAGTATACAGAAAATCGGCATCTTACAGAAAAGAGGAGGAATTCAGCAATGGATAAAAAAACAACTACGCTTAATCAGAGATACTGTAATTTTATCCCCTTATCAGGTCTGCTGCTGACTTTAAGCATATTCCTTCCTTTTTTCAAAGTTAAGGACAGCCAGATATCCAAATCCATGCTGAAGCTATTCGTCATGTTCGCTGACGACCGGGCTTTGTTTGAAAAAAGCAGGATGCTTCAGATAATCATTTTGCTGATGGCGTCGTCTGTCGTCTTTGTCTTGGCGGCATCGGTGTTTTGTATGCTGTGCAGAAAGAGAATCAGCGCTCTTTTGTCATTGACAGCCTTTCTGTTCGCGTCGCTGAGCGCGGTAGTGATACTGTTTACCGTTACTTCGGCTGTAAATGCTTCGGGGCTGATCGAAGGGAAATTTCTTGTCAGATTTCTCGGATCGGGGTATTGGAGCTATTTTATATTAAGCTTTACCGGGCTGGTCTTTTCCATGCTGACATGCAGGATAAGTCCCGGTTATATCGTGCTCACCGTATTATCGGTAATCTGGCTGGTGCCCATTGCGTGGATCGTAATGATATCTTTCAGAGCTGAGCCGGGATCATACACATCATACTTCTTCCCCAAAAAATTCACTCTAGACAATTACATAACACTTTTGACCGATAACAGCCAGTTTCATTATGTCAAATGGTTTATTAACACAACTATCGTAGCTGCGGCCTCGTGTCTGCTGACCTCGATAATCGTGCTTTCCACATCATACACACTGTCAAGATTAAGGTTCAAAGGAAGAAAGCGTTTTATGGACATATTGCTGGTTCTTGGCATGTTTCCGGGATTCATGTCCATGATAGCCGTGTACTATATCCTCAAGGGACTTGGGATAACACAGTCGCTGCTTGCGCTCATCATGGTTTACTCCGGCGGTGCGGCGATGAAGTATTACATTGCAAAGGGTTTCTTCGATACCATCCCAAAATCCCTGGATGAAGCCGCATATATAGATGGCGCAACAAAATGGTATGTATTCACGAGGATAACCATACCGCTGTCAAAGCCGATAATCATGTATACTCTTCTGGAAGCATTCATGATACCGTGGGCTGACTATATCTTTGCATCGGTCATTATGGGGGACAAATACGAAAACTATACTCTTGCCCTTGGGCTTTTCCTTATGCTGGACAGGGCAAACATAGCCACATGGTACACAAGATTCGCGGCAGGAGCGGTCCTGGTATCGATCCCAATAGCCATATTGTTCATTGCTTTGCAGAAGTATTATTCAGCCAGTCTGACCGGTTCGGTGAAAGGCTGACCGGAAAACTGATACATGAGCCTGTTTTTGTCACTGTTCCCGCAAGCATATTCAATACCTGAATACCTGGAGGAAAATTATATGAAAACGATAAACAGGTTTTTAGCAGGGCTGCTTGCAGTCATCATTGCAGCGGCTGCCATGCCTGTACCTTCTTTTGCGAGCGAAGACGTATTCTATATCAGGAACAATTACACCACTGATGCATTTCTTTATGAATCCGACGGTGTATTGAGATATGGCATCCCGCTTAAGGGGGACAAGGAATTTCTCTGGACGCTTGAGGAGTGTAACGGATCAAGCCTGATCAAAAATCTGGCGACCGGAAGATACATAACGCTTTCGGGCCACGCAGACGAAAGCGTGGAAGGTTACTGGGGAGATATAGTCTCCTGCCTTGATTTTGCTGAAGGCGACGATACCTTTTTATGGACAGTAAGCCCTCAGAAGGGACAGAATATAATTTCGGCAAGCACCAAATATTCAGGATTTTCCCTCCATCTTGAGAATGCCTCCAACGGCCAGGTAATAGGCCAGAAAATCTCAGGCGATCAGTTGAACTGGGGCAATATGAAATGGGACTTTTTGCGGGAGAAGGACATCAATTTTTCGTCCATGGTTCGTGATGGCTTCTGTATCCAGAATTCTGAAACAGGAGAATATCTGAGGGCAGATGACGGAAGTTTGACCACCGGTATTCCCGATGGACCCGACGATGCTTTTATATGGATCATCGAGCTGAAGGATGACGGATCAAAGGCAATAAAGAATAAAAAAAGCTCACTGTATCTGTCGGTATCAAAAAGCGATTCAGCCCTTTCATGTACCGGGTATTCTGATGGTGAAGCGGCTTTTCTATGGGATTTCCAGATTTCGAGAGAAGTAAAGATTGTTTCGACGAGCCCTGACAACGAGGGACAAGGCATATATGTGCAGGATGGAGCGGTAAAATACGGAGATCTTAAAAAGCTTGGCAACAAATCAGCAATGAAATGGAATTTCATCTCTTCGGTCAATGTTGCTGATGTAGCCGGTCCGCTGATACTTGAGGATGGCTTGTACGTTCTCAAAAACAGCTGGTTTGGAATGTATATGATCGATGACGGCGGTATTCCGGTCTATGGGAACGCAAGGTCTACAGACCCGGCTGCCCAATGGAGAATAATCTATGATGAAGGATCAGGTCTGACTGCGCTATTGAACGAAGGCACGAAGCGTTATCTGCATGTCAGCAGCTCGGGACAGCTTGTTTGTGACAATACCGAAAGCTATTACTGGATGCTTGAAAGGAATAAAAACGCACTATATCCCAACGCAGTTCAGTTCAGGGATTCGGTCAATCCCGGGTATTTTCTGCATATGGAGAGCTTCAGCGGAGTGATAGAAAATTCCAATGCCGTACAACCGTCATGGGGAACGCCCCACTGGGAGCCCATCAGGGTAGATGACCTGGTTGATGAAAAGAGGGAGCCAACAGAGATCCCCAAAAGATATATAAGGCTTAAGAGCCTTGCCGATCCCACCCTGTATCTGTATGAGAACGCAGCAGGCGCATTGACATATGGCGATTGCAGGGAATCTGACGCAAGATCCCACTGGGAGATAGTCGAAAGCTCAACAGAAGGCAACTTTTTGCTGAAGAACCGGGAGTATGAGCACTATATTACCAGCAAAGGCAGCGGAGCACTGCGCTGTGTGGGAGAAGAAGAGGCAAAAACAGAGGGGAGCCTGTGGCAGATCTCTGCAGGCAGTGAACCAGGCACATTGATTTTCAACAATGCCTATTCAGATATGGCACAATATAAAAGACCATACCTGAATATCAGAAAGATGTCAGGATTTGCCCAAAGCACTCTTGTATCGGTTGAAGAGGCGACAACGCAATGGCTGTATGAGGCCGCGCCCGATGAGACAGAAGGTGTTTCAGGCCAGGAAGAAAACCTGGTGCCCATCAGCGCTTTCCCGGATACCAACCTTTACAGGATCATCCATGACTTAAATACACTGAGTGGTGTTTACAGGCTGGAATATTACGGGAGCAAGGTCAGGATAACAGATACCTCAGACAACAGGTATCTGTATTACGAAGACGGCTGGAAGACAAAGGATCTGACCGCCAATAACGATCCGCAGATCCTGTGGGATATGGATGAGAAAGCAGGGATCGTGACTTTAAAGAACGGACAGATAAAGATCCAGCCTGAAAAAATATTAACCGATTCGTTTTATAGCGCTGATAGCGCATTCATTATGGCAGACAGGATGATATTTACCGTTTATTCCTATACAAGCGGCGTGGTCAGGGCTGACATCGGCTATTCAGGCCCGAAAACAGGCATCCATATGGAGATAAACGGTATAAGCCGGGGGAAAGTATCCCTTCCTCATAAAGGCAGCATCGAGATTTATCTTAACAAGGGGATAAATACCGTAACTCTTTCCAGGAACGACGGGATTACAGGGCTGACCCTGCATGAGAGCATAAATAAAGATTATCGGGGCGCTACGGCTACTTATATCCGGTACGAGGCAGAAGACTGCAGTACTACCGGAACGCCGGTAGAAGAGGACAGGAATTACCGTACTTTTTCAAGTGAAGCCTCAGGACGGGTCGCCATCACTCTTGACAGGACCGGTCAATATGTAAGGTTCACTCTTACAAAGCCGGCCAATGCAATGGTCATCCGCTACTGTGTTCCTGACAGTGCTGACGGCACCGAACTTGACAGTACTCTTAATCTGTATATAGACGGAAAAAAAACAAAAAGCATAGATCTTACATCCCGGTACAGCTGGGTTTATGGAAGTTACCCATGGACCAATGATCCCGGTGACGGTATGGCGCATCATTTCTATGATGAAGTGAGGGTCATGCTGGATAAGACTTATCCAGCCGGGACCGCCATAAAACTTCAGAAGGATGCGGCAAATACAGCACAATACTATATCATCGACCTTATAGAAACAGAGGAGGTCGCGCCCCCTCATCAAATGCCCGAAAATGCGCTTTCGATCGAAGATTTTGGTGCTGTTCCAAATGACGGGACCGATGATACGAAAGCCATAGCCGATTGTATCTCAAAAGCGGTGGCCGAAGGGAAAGAGGTATGGATACCCGCCGGAGTTTTTGAGATAAATACACCGACCAGAGACTTTGACGCAGGAGACAACCAGAATAAAAACAGGGGCTTCGTTCTTACAAAGGACAATTTGGTGATACGGGGAGCCGGAATGTGGCATTCGGTATTGAAGGGTGAATATGCCGCGTTCTTTGTCAAGGCGAACAACATTGCATTTTATGATTTTTCATTGGCAGGAACCGCTGTCAGCAGGCGCGACTCCATCGATCCGTCGGCTATAGAGACCGATTACAATACCCCAACCATGAAGAATCTGATAGTGCAGAATGTATGGATCGACCATTACAAAACAGGCATCTGGACCCATAACCTTGACGGCATGCATGTTGTCGGCTGCCGCATAAGAAATACCTTCGCCGATGGATTGAATTTAAGACGGGGAACATCGAACAGTGTCGTCGAGCAGTGTGACGTGAGAAACACGGGCGATGATGCCATAGCCCTCTGGTCTTCCGACTATAATGACACCAACAACAAAATAAGGTTCAATACTGTGAGCCTGCAATGGCTGGCCAATAGTATAGCTCTTTACGGCGGAAAAGATATCGAGATAACCGATAACATAATTTCGGATACCGTTGTAAACGGAGCCGGAGTCAATATAAGCACAAATTTTGATCCGAAACCCTTTGAAGGGACCATAGCAGTTGAGCGAAACAGCCTGATCAGGTGCGGAAGCCATGACTACAACCATAATATGGACAATGGTGCCATCTGGTTCAACACCGTTTTGGGTAATGACAACAAAGCCCTTGTAGTCGTTAAGGACAATCTTATACTCAACAGCACATGGCAGGGGATATCGTTCATGAATAAAGGTACGGTGGCAAATGTGCTTATGGAAGGCAACACCATTGAAGGCTGTGGTTCCTTTGGCATCCATAAAGCCCCCGGCGCAAGAGGCCGGGCAACGGCAAGGAATAACCTGATCCGAAGTGTTATGCTGGAAAAGATCAATAATGAAGCTGAAAATACATTCGATCTCGCAGTGGAGGTCGAAGAGGACAGGATCCCGGCCACAAGGCCACTTTCAAAAAGGCCGGATATTAAAATTCTCATGCTTGTATCAGCTGCTGTTCTAATCGTTCTGTCCGGTCTTGGGATTTATTTCAGAATAAAAAAATCAAAAAAATGATTCCTGGCAGAAAAAGATAATGGATACAGCTTTTAGCACACCTTTAGGTTAAACGGTTAGCAAGAAGAAGGAGACATTTTTATGGGGAAAGTTTCAGACAGATATTTTAAGGTCGCACCATGGGAGATCATTGAAGAAGGTTTTGACCCTGGCCACGGAAGAGTGGCTGAATCGGTTTTTTCTCTCGGAAATGAGTATATGGGGGTAAGAGGATATTTCGAAGAAGGATACAGCGGAGACAAGCTTATAGGAAGTTATTTCAACGGCCTGTATGAGGAGACCGAAGTAAAGCACCCGGCGCGTTATAAAGGCTTCGTTGACAAATCAAGGGATCTGACCAATTCGGTGGATTGGCTTTATATTCGCATAGCTCTCGACGGTGAGCAGCTGGATATAAACACCTCTAAAATACATGAGTTCAGAAGGATCCTCGACCTGAATAAGGGACTATTAAAACGTGAGTTCATTTGGGAGACTGATTCAGGAAAGCAATTGAAGCTTCACTTCGAGAGATTTTTGAGCATGGTTGACCACAACCTGGGATGTCAGAGGATAATATTCGAACCCTTAAATTTCAGCGATGAAGTCCATATCATGACCGGCCTGGATTTTACACCTCACGCGCCCTGGCAGAGCGACAGCAACTGGGAATGTCTGAGGAAAGAAAAGAATGACGAAATCTATGCCATCCTTGGCAGGACCAAAGTAAGCAAGCTCCTCCTTTTTTCCAGTTTCAGGCTGGAAGCGGAAGGTATGCAGGATGCTGCCATGGTGGAAGAAGACAGATTTCTAGGCACAAAATTCAGGATCGCATTGAAAAAAGGAAATAAAACCGTATTCACCAAAATGGCAGTCAACCTGGCAGACAAGAAAAGAGAGCACGAACCTGATATATTGTGGGAAAAAGGGATGGATCTTGCCCGCAGACATCTGGAGGTTAAGTATGAGGATGCCTTTGAAAAACACACGGCTTACTGGGACTATGTATGGCAGAATCTTGATGTGAAGATAGAAGGAGACGATGAAAACCAGCAGGGAATAAGATTCTGTATATTCCAGCTTCATCAGACCTATCACGGGGAGGATTCCAGCCTTAACATAGGAGCCAAGGGCTTATCAGGCGAAGCTTATGGAGGTAAAGCCTTTTGGGATACAGAAGCATATTGTCTGCAGTTTTATATTTTCAACAATCCGAAAGCAGCAAGAAACCTTCTTGAATACAGATACAATCTGCTGCCGAAGGCTGTCGAAAGGGCAAAAGAACTGGATTGCCGCGGAGCATGCTATCCCATTTCGTCCATTGACGGAGAGGAAGGCTGCGGTGCATGGCAGCATTCGAGCCTTCAGATCCATGTCAGCGGCTCCATCGCATACGGTATATGGCTGTATTCGGAAATAACGCAGGATAAGGATTTTCTGTATAACCAGGGCATAGAGATGCTCATTCAGATTTGCCGTTTTTATGAAAGCAGGGCACAGCAGGATCCTGTATCTGGTCAATATGGCTTTTATGGAGTAATGGGCGTCGATGAGTTCCACATGATGGTGAACAACAACTGCTTCCTGAACTACATGGTCAAAAAATGCATGGAGTTTACCTTATCCACGATGGATGAAATGATGACGGTCTGCCCTGTGAAGCTTAAGGAAGCAGAAGCAAAGACCGGACTTATACCGGATGAAGCGGTCAAATGGAGGACCATGGCCGAAAACATGTACATACCCCGGGATGAGCGCACCGGACTGTTCGAGCAGCATGACGGATTTTTCAGGCTGCCCCACATAGATATCCATTCAATACCGGTAACAGACTTTCCCCTTTACAACAACTGGTCCTATGACAGGATCTACAGGACAGATATGATCAAGCAGCCTGATGTGCTCATGATGCTGTTTTTATATAACCAGGACTTTTCTTTGAATGAAAAAAGAGTGAATTACGAATACTATGAGCCCAGATGCATCCATGAATCTTCATTGTCCCCGTCGGTGCATTCCATATTGGCAGCCGAGATAGGAAAAAAAGATGAAGCCTATGAATTTTTCAGGTTCGCGACAAGACTGGATCTGGACGACTATAACAGGAACACCAATGAAGGACTGCATATCACATCCATCGCCGCAGCATGGATGAATATCGTCTATGGGTACGGAGGGCTCAGAAACAACGGCGGCAAGCTTGTCATGGATCCCACAATACCCGATGCATGGCAATCCTATAGCTTTAACCTTTTATACAGAGGTTCAGTTTTATCATTTACTGTAACCAGGGAGAAGGTTGCTGTTGCAGTTAAAGGGAACGTTCCTGTCGAGCTTATTGTCTACGGAAAAAGCTACGTGATAAATACCGGCAACGATTTACTGACCATACCAAAGAAATAGTATTTCTCACCTTTGGGCGATTTCTGCAGTATTTGATCAGATATAAGTTTGTAGTCGTTAACCTGTAGTATTTCATGCAGGTTTAGTTAGTTGTACCTTTAAAACAATCTATTTTCGGGAGGGATATCCATGGATCGGTTGAAAGGTTCAAAAAGAATTATCGCCTGGGTATTGGCGATGATCTGCGCCGTCTGCCACGTGCTTGATTTCACATTGCTTTCGGGCGCCGGTCAGGACGGCTCCGGACAAAGCATCAGGGTATGCAGGATAAGGAACTCATTTTCAAACCACGAATTTCCGGATAACATCTTCCTTTATGAAGAGGACGGAAAGGTTTATTACGGGACACCTGAGAGTGAGACTGATCTTAAGTATTACTGGGTCATAGAGACCGACGGAAACGGAACATCAAAGATCAGAAACGTAGCTACAGGCAACTATATGAGCTATGTAGACCAGGAGCATTATAATGAAGCTATGGGGTGTGCGCCCATAAGCGAGGGAACGAACAATTCCTTCATCATTACCGACATTCAGGATGGTGAAGTCGTAAAACATAATATTATCGCTTCGACCAACAGCAATCTGGTGGTTCATTATCAGCAGCAGCTCGGCCATGCTCAATGCAGCAACTGGGCTCAGGCAGGATGGGGAACAGCCCAGTGGCTGTTTGAATATTCACCTGTTAGAATAAGAAATTCATTTTCAAATGAAGAATTCCCTGACAACATATATCTTTATGAAAGTAACGGACAGGTCCTTTACGGAACTCCCGGAAGCGATGATGATCTGAGCTATTACTGGATAGTTGTAAACAGCCCGGATAATCCGGAGTATTCGAGAATAATGAACTTGTCCACCGGTCATTTCATGAATTATGTCGATCAGGAGCATTATAATGACCCTATGGGATGCGCTCCGGTCAGTGAAGAAACCAACAACGACCTTGTCATAACAAATATCATCGATGGCGATGTAATAAAGCACAATATCATTGCTGCCACAAACAGCAATCTTGTGGTTCATTATCAGCAGCAGCTCGGACATGCCCAATGCAGCAACTGGGCTCAGGCCGGCTGGGGCACCGCTCAATGGCTGTTTATAAGTTCAGCACCCCAGACACAGCAGGAAGGGCCGGGCGAACCCCAGGAACCTGAAGAACCTGCTGAACTCACAGGCGGACTGGTGATTAAAATAAAAAATTCGTATGTAGAGAATGCCTGGCTTTACGAGAAGGACGGCAGGGTTTATTACGGTAAACCGGACAGTGTTTTTGATTTAAGTTACTACTGGGTAATCGAGAATGATGTTGACGGCCAGGGCAACTCCAGAATAAGGAATGCTGCTACCGGTCATTATATGAACTATGCCGACCAGGAGCATTATAATGATCCCATAACCTGTGTGGATATCGAAAACACAGCTAATGTGCTGTTTGACGTGAATCATCTTGGTGATTCCGTATATAACATAATTGCCGATACAAATCCGAATCTTGTGGTCCATATCCAGCAGCAACATGGTCATGCCCAGTGCAGCAACTGGGCACAGGCAGACTGGGGATCTGCTAAATGGATCTTTGAGGATGCAGCAGATAAGACTCCTCAGGGCCTGGCCTTTAAAATCGAGAACTCATACACAAGAACCACTTCGGGAGATGCTACATCAGCTGCAATGTTTTCAGAAACGGCGACAAGTTCATGACCGGAAACGGTTATATGGGGTATCGGGGAACTCTTGAAGAGTATTCGAAAAACGAACTGGGAGCATGTATAATCGCAGGCCTTTATAACAAGGTCGGAGACAAGTGGAGAGAGCCGGTCAATGCGCCGAATGGCTTTTTCATTAAGGTTTATTGTGATGGAGAGGAACTGAGCGTTTTAGTCAGAGAGCCTGAAGAACACAGTCAGAGGCTCGATATCAGAAACGGAGCGCATTCGAGAAAAACGGTCTTCAATACATCATCAGGCAAAAAAATAACTCTGTCCTCAGAAAGATTTCTCAGCATGGACGAAATACACCTTATGTGTATGAAATATGAGATAAAGTGTGACAGTGACTGCTCACTGACCATTGAATCCGGCATCGACGGTGATGTCTGGGATATAAACGGCCCTCATCTGGAGGATTTTCAGTATATAAGGAACGGCGGATGCCTTGTAATTAAAGCTTTGACCCATGAGCTGGGGATACCTGTAGCCGTTGTCGAGCTTTTTGACGGCATGATCGGTAGCTTTGATATTATGGATTCTGAAAAGAAGTATATCCGCAAAATAAATATGGAAGCTCAGGCAGGCGAAACCTACAGTTTTTATAAATATGTATCGGTATATACAGGGAACGATCCTGTTGCAGATGTGGCCGATGCTGCGGCTAAAAGCTGCAGTACGGCGGCCTTTGAGGGTTATGGATCATTGCTGGATAAAAGCTCAGCTGTCTGGGATAGATACTGGAGCAATTCAGATATCGTTATAGAAGGGGACGATGAAGCGCAATTCGCTCTCAGATACAGCATCTATCAGCTGCTGATCATATCCCCGACCCACTCTTCAAGCTTGTCCATTCCGGCCAGGGGTTTATCGGGGCAGGTATACAAGGGTGCCATATTCTGGGATACCGAAATGTTCATGCTTCCTTTTTTCATATATACAAACCCGGCATTCGCCCGGAATCTTCTGATGTACAGATACCATACTCTGGACGGCGCAAGGAGAAAGGCAAAGGAATACGGCTTTAAGGGAGCATTCTACGCATGGGAGAGCCAGGAGACCGGAGATGATGCCTGCACTCATTTCAACATAAGCGATGTCTTTACCGGAAGGCCGATGCGTACATATTTCAGAGATAAACAGATCCATATAAGCGCAGACATAGCCTATGCCATCTGGCAGTATGTATCGGTGACGGGAGATGAGAGCCTGCTCGTTGACGGCGGAGCCGAGGTCATCCTGGAGTGCGCTCGCTTCTTTTATTCATATGCTTATTACAAGCCTGACAAAGACAGATTCGAGCTTCTCGATGTAACAGGACCCGATGAATATCACGAAAGAGTGAACAATAACGCATATACCAATAAAATGGTGAAGCACACACTGGATATTGCCTTTAAGGACCCTTGACATACTCAGATCACGTTATGGAAAAACATATGATGAGTTGATAAAAAGACTGGATTATGAAAAAGATATCGAAAATATCCGGACCATGCATTTAAAACTGTATGTGCCTGTACCGGACCCGGAAACTCAGGTGATAGAACAGTTCGACGGATATCATAAGCTGGAGGACATAAGTCTTCAGGAGCTTAAGTCACGGATAATCGATAAGAATGAATATCTGGGTGGTGGAAACGGCATCGCAACGACCACTCAGATCCTTAAGCAGGCCGACGTAGTGCTCATGCTCAATCTATTCAGAGATCATTATAATTTGGAGACCATCAGGAAAAACTGGGATTTCTATGAACCCCGCACCGAACACGGATCGAGCCTTAGTCCCTGTATATATGCGGTGGTCGCTTCGGCTATAGGATACCGTGAATGGGCATACAAATACTTTCTGAAAACCTCGACCATAGATCTGACAGGAGATTCGAAGCAGTTTGTGGGTTCACTGTATATCGGAGGCACCCATCCTGCCGCGAACGGGGGCGCATGGATGTCGGCTGTTATGGGCTTTGCAGGCATCAGGGCTGATGAATCCGGTCTTCATATAAACCCGGCACTTCCTGATAAATGGCGGTCTGTCAGGTTCAGTATTTTTTATAAAGGAAGAAGATATCAGATATATATATCAAAAAAAGAAGTCAGAATAAATTCTGAAGATGGAGCAGTAGATTTGCATGATGTTTTTGTAAATGGCAATAAGGTATCAGTATGCCTTGACGGACCGGTTGAAACAGATTATTAGTCGTATTCCGGCAGTTGGAACCGGCGTGACTTCAACCATAAAGTTAAGGGTGGCGGACTGGTGTATATGGTCCGCCATATTTATACTAAAAATTAAAATTATATTTTTTTGGCAAAGATAAAAATGCTATAATATCCTTATTGATTTTAACAACAATTATAAAGCGGAGATGATTTACAGTGGACAGAATCGAGATCAAGAAGCTTACCACCTCATTCAAAGAACTTTCAGGAAAGGAAGTCGTAGTCTGCGGCTGGGTACGCACGATAAGAGATACAAAGACCTTCGGATTTATTGAGATCAACGACGGATCATATTTTAAAAACCTCCAGGTCGTTTTTGACGACAGCCTTACCAATTTTCATGAAATAGCCCATCTTAACATCGGCAGCGCGATAACAGTAAAGGGCAAAGTGGTCGAAACTCCTCAGGCCAAGCAGCCTTTCGAGGTCCATGCAACATCTGTTGAGATCGAGGGTGCTTCGGTGCCTGAATACCCTTTGCAAAAAAAGCGCCATACATTCGAGTATTTAAGGACTATTGCCCATTTACGCCCGAGGACCAATACCTTCTCCGCAGTTTTCAGAGTAAGGTCGGTTCTGGCTTATGCAATACATCGGTTTTTCCAGGAACAGGGCTTTGTCTATGTCCATACCCCTATCATCACCTCCAGTGACTGTGAGGGAGCAGGAGAGATGTTCCAGGTGACCACTTTGGACCTGGAAAACATACCAAGGACCGAAAACGGTGAAGTGGATTACAGTCAGGATTTCTTCGGGAAACATACATCCCTGACCGTAAGCGGACAGCTTGCTGTTGAGCCATATGCTCTGGCCTTTGGCAAGGTGTATACCTTTGGCCCCACATTCAGGGCTGAAAACAGCAACACGACCAGGCATGCCGCCGAGTTCTGGATGATAGAGCCGGAGATCGCCTTTGCCGACCTTAAGGACGATATGAAACTGGCTGAGGACATGATCCGTTATATCATAAGTTATGTCCTTGAGAATGCCAAAGAAGAGATGGATTTCTTCAATTCGTTTATCGACAAGGATCTGTATGAAAGATTAAACGGCATACTGAATTCCGATTTCGGTGTCATAACATATACGGAGGCGATCGAACTTCTGGAAAAAAGCGGTCAGCAGTTTCAGTATCCTGTAAAATGGGGTTCAGATCTTCAGACAGAGCACGAGCGCTATCTGACCGAGACCATCATGAAAAAGCCTGTATTCGTCATCAATTATCCTAAGGAAATAAAAGCTTTCTATATGAGGCTCAATGACGATAACAAGACGGTGGCCGCCATGGATCTGCTGGTTCCCGGCGTGGGCGAAATAATCGGCGGAAGCCAGAGGGAAGAGCGTGCCGAAGTGCTTGAAAAACGCATGGAGGAAATGGGTCTTAAGAAAGAAGACTACAGCTGGTATCTTGATACCCGCCGCTTCGGGGGAACCCGCCACGCAGGCTTCGGTCTGGGATTCGAGCGCATGCTTATGTACATGACAGGCATGCAGAATATCAGGGATGTCATACCCTACCCCAGAACAGTCAACAATGCAGAGTTTTGATATGAACGGTGGAAGACCTCTTTGATCATCCTGCACACCGGGGTTGGACTTAACAATAGCTGTTCATATTTTCATTCTGACGAAATAACAAGCTGTGCATGTGATTATGGCGAAGAATCTTTTTGCAAGGGCGACTATTAGTCGCCCTAAGCATATAGCTTGATGCAATGTTTCCGGAGACTGTCCCATTACACAACATATCATTTTGAGAAACATATGATATACACCATTGAAAATGACCTGCTGAAAATACAGATCAACAGCCTTGGAGCTGAATTATGGTCCTTTTATGACAAGAAGAACAGAACAGAGCATCTCTGGCAGGGGGATGAGGCATATTGGCCGGGAAGGGCTCCGGTTTTGTTTCCCTATTGCGGAAGACTGAAAGACAAACGCTATTTTTTGGACAATAAAGAGTATGGATCGGGCATTCACGGATTTGCGAGCCATTATGAGCATACGGTAGTTTATCAGGACAGCCGGCGGATAACCTTCCTGTTTGAAGACAATGTAGAAACAATGAAGGTATATCCATACAGATTTCGCCTGTATTCGGTATTTGAGCTGGAAGGAAGCAGGCTGGCCCAGACCCTGAGGGTTGAAAACCCCAATGAAGGAGACATGTATTTCAGTCTGGGATTCCACACAGGTTTCATGCTGCCTTTTGATGACAAACGTTCCATCGAGGACTACACCATCGTATTTGACACCGATGAAACACCATATGAAATAATGTGCAACAGCTCAGGACTTCTGAGCGGCGGGAAGAGGCTATTCTTTGAGAACAAGAGGACTATACCTCTCCATCACAGGCTCTTTGCCAATGACAGCTTCATTCTTTCAGGATTGAAGTCGGAACATGTTTCGATTGTTGAAAAAGACACGGGAAAAGCGATACGCGTAAGAATAAAGGGTTTTCCATATACAGTGTTCTGGTCAACGCCCAACGAGGTACGATTTGTTTGCATCGAGCCATGGTACGGCCTTCCCGATATGCATGACACCGATGGGGACTTCACGAAAAAGCCCGGCATTCTGAAGCTTACTCCTGACCAGTCTTTTTCTTGTCAGCAGACGATAGAATCAGTGAGTTTAGGGGACGGAGGCTTTGACTCATGAGTCAAAGCCTCCGTCCCCTAAACTCATTCGGTGAATCTTTTGATCAGGCTATTGCGGGCGAGGTTTTCCAGTTCATCATCCAGGGGAGCGAGTCCCTGAAAATCAGGATATTTGTTGAGAAGAGCCAGCATAATCAAATGATCGGCAAATGTCGGGTTCTTTGGCAGCAGACTTCCATGGGAGTAGGTACAGAAGGTGTTTTTGTAAACAGCTCCTTCGAAGCCATCCTCTCCGTTATTGCCAAATCCCCTGATAACTCTGCCCAAAGGCTTTACGCCTTCGCCCAGATATGTCTTTCCTGCATGGTTTTCAAAGCCGACTATATAGCCGTTGTGATTCTGAGTCTTAAGAAAATCTGTCTGGAAGACCAGATTGCCTATCAGGCGGGTCTCACCTGCATGGGTCCACAGATTAAGAGCTCCGATACATTCGATCTCTTTTCCGGTATTGGTTCTGTAGTATTTGCCAAGGAGCTGGTAGCCACCGCAAATGGCAAGAAAAACCTTGCCGGATTCTATAGCTTCAATGATGCCCTGACGCTTGTCATTCATCAGATCATCCTGGAGTATGGCCTGTTCGTAGTCCTGTCCTCCGCCCATGAATATGATGTCATGATCCTCATAACGGAAGGTGTCCCCGATCGATATGCTTGTAAGGTTGACTTCTATATCCCGCCATTGGCAGCGCTTGGTAATACTGATGATATTTCCCCTGTCACCGTACAGATTAAGAAGATCAGGGTAAAGGTGGCATATGTTCAGTTCATACATAATAAATTCCCCTTCTGACCCGAAAGCTTCAGTCTATTCCCAGAATTCCCTGAGATTGAAGCGTTCCTTTAGAGTTTCACGAATATCGAGCATGGCAGTATAAGTCGGAAGAACATAGAGGGCCTCTTTTTCATTCGAAGACTCGATCATTTTATTAATCAGTTTTTCGCCGTCATGTTCGATAAATATCCTGTCGGTCGGGATGCCGGCATATTTAAGTCTCACCGCCATGTCTTCAGCCCTGATGCCCGACACGAAAAACTTCCGGACTTTGTTCATCATGAATGACAGGATCTCAAAATCCACATCCCAGAGCCATGATATATCGGTGCCGTCGGCCAGCTTGTCATTTATGATAAATGCCATCAGGCAATCGTCATTTTGAGTCAAAAGATATCTGAGGACCTGGTTGAATCCTGTGGGGTTCTTGACTAATATGAGCCTTAAGTTTCTTCCTTCGGCGTCAAGGGACTCCATTCTTCCGAATCCGCATTCAAAGCCTTCCAGGACATGGGCGAGGTCATTTTCGTCAAGCTCGAGCACATGACCGATGACAGCCCCGGCTAGCGCATTGTATATATTGTAAAGGCCGGGCAGGGCAAGCTTGACGGTTATTTTTCCCGAAGGTGTCTTTATTTCTATAGTCGAGCTTATATTGTCATATTCGAGTATCTGAGTGCATTCGATCTGAGCTTCAGGCCTTTCGTATCCGCAGGACGGACACTGGAAATGTCCCAGATGTCCGAAGGAGCTGGAAAGGTAGTTATAGCGGGATTTGCAGTTGATGCAGAAAGCCGCGTCGGTATTGGCTTTTATGAATTCCTCAGGATAAACATTGTCACCCAGTCCGAAATAGATGACCTGATTGGGAACGCCAATGCCCAGAGATGCGCAGAGGGAATCATCAGCGTTCAGGATCAGCTTCGTATCAGGAGAGCCGTTTATTCCTTCTCTGACATTGTTCAGAGTTGTATATAGCTCACCATAACGATCAAGCTGGTCGCGGAAGAAGTTTGTAACGATGACCAGTTCGGGTTTAAGCATAGGTGCAACTGTCCTGAAAGCCGCTTCATCGGTCTCTAGAAGGGCGGTCCTGACCAAAGGCTTTCCGAACAGAGAAAGAGCGCTTACAATGGTAGTAGCAATACCGCTTGACAAATTGGCTCCCGATTTGTTGGAGACATATTTTATCCCGGCTTTGTCAAGCATGCCTGCAACGATCCTTGATGTGGTGGTTTTTCCGTTGGTCCCGGTGATCATTATAATCCTGAAACGGTCTGAAAGCACTGTGAACAGCTCGGGACAAATTTTGAGTGCTATTTTTCCGGGAAGACTTGTGCCCCCTCTTCCCATGAGCCTCAGTAAATACACCATAAACTTGGTCACTATTATCGAAACGCATATGCGAAGTTTTATAAAAAATTTTTTCATATCTGCTCCCCGGGATATAAAATTATCCTGATTCAGTTATTATATCCCTTTTTATTCAGTGATAAAAACAGGGTAAATCTTTAATGGATTTAAATACTTCAATATTATACAATAATATAGAGCATGCAGGCCGACCAGCAAAGACCTGCATCCGAAATCCGGCCGGCAGGGCCTGAATTGGTGATGTCAGGCTTTTTGCAGTATTCTTCGGATATTATATAATAAACTGATATTTATTTACAAGCCAGGCTTAAGGCCTCAGGAGGAAAAACACATGAGCGGCAAACTATTGTTGATCGATGGAAACAGTATACTGAACAGGGCTTTTTATGCCATAAAAGGTCCGAGGATGCTCACCAAAGCAGATGGAACGCCCACAAACGCGGTCTATGGATTTATAAACATTCTCAATAAATATATAGAAGAGGAAAACCCGGATTACATCGCAGTGGCTTTTGACCTAAAGGCCAAAACCTTCCGGCATAATATGTATGATGGTTATAAGGCGACAAGAAAAGGAATGCCCGACGAGCTTGCCATCCAGCTTCCCATAGTCAAGCGTGTCCTTGGGGCCATGAACATTCCCATTGTGGAGAAGGAAGGTCTTGAGGCCGACGACATAATAGGGATCCTGTCAAAACAGGCTGAAACGGATGGAATGAGCGTTTCCATACTGACCGGTGACAGGGACGCACTTCAGCTTGTTGATGAGAATATAACAGTTATAATACCCTCAACGTCAAAGGGGGTTACCATCACTACCAGATATACCCCTGAGGAGATTCGAGCCAAATACGGCATCGAACCTGCGGGTATGATCGAACTGAAAGCTCTCATGGGGGATTCCTCGGACAACATCCCCGGTGTAAAAGGTGTGGGTGAAAAAACTGCACTTGACCTTATAAGGGAGTTCGGGACTATTGACAAACTTTATGAGAATCTTTCAGCCATCACCAAGGAAAAGCTCAGGGAAAACCTTCGGGAGTGCAGGGACCTGGCCTATCTGAGCCGTGAGCTGGGAACCATACTCAGACAAGGTGACGATCTTGGCGGGGTGAAAGAGTTCAGACGCAGAGAAATAAAGAGGGAAGAGCTTCTTGAGGTGTTCAGGGATCTGGAGTTCAACTCCCTTATAAAGAAGATGGGTCTGGACGTCATAGAAAATACCGAAGTGGTTTTGCCCGCAGACCGGACCATCTGTTGTGAGCAAATAAAGGACATCAAAAGGCTTGAGGAAGTTATTTCCGAATTGACCCGGGAGAGCGGGGAGAAAAATATACTTTTCTTTCTTCCCATGTTCGTGAAGACCGGGAAGATCGGAGGATATCTTAAAGCGCTTTGCTTCGGCACCGGTGAAAAAAACTACTATATTGAAGATTTTGATGAATCAGCCATGGCTGAAGTTTTCAGACCTGTTTTCAGAAGCCGGACCATAACCATGGTGACTCACAATGTGAAAGAGCTGTATATATGGGCTCTGTGCCATGATTCCGACATGACGGTTGGATTTTTTGACACCATGCTCGCTGAATATCTCATAGACGCTTTGGCAGCAGATTATTCAGTACCGGCTCTGGCCAGGAAGTACCTTGGACGTAAGATCGATCTGCCGCAGGATGACAAGCGGAGGGACAGACAAATAACGATGGAACCCGAATCCTACAGGCTGCCTGAGCTCATGAGCGATTCGCTTTCAGCTCTAAAACCCGTGTATGAAAAGCAAAAAGAGATTTTGGAAAACAGCGGACAAAACATACTTTTCTATGAAGTGGAACAGCCACTGGCACTTGTTCTGGGGAGCATGGAGCTTATTGGTTTCAAGGTGGATCAGAATTTCCTTGAGGAATACGGCAAACGTCTCGATCACAGGATCCGTTCGCTGGAACAAACCATTTATATACTTGCCGGTGAAGAATTCAATATAAACTCACCGAAACAGCTGGGTGTCGTTCTCTTTGAAAAGATGGGGCTGAAAGCCGTCAAAAAGACAAAGACCGGCTATTCGACCGATGCCGAAACATTGAATGAAATATCAGATTCTCATGAAATAATTCCGTGTATACTGGAATACAGGCAGCTTACCAAACTCAAGTCAACATATGCCGAGGGTCTGATAAAGGTGATCAACCCCGATACCGGAAGGATCCATTCCAGCTTCAACCAGACCGTGACCTCCACAGGGAGGATATCGAGCACCGAGCCCAATCTTCAGAATATCCCCATCCGCACCGAACTGGGAAGGGAGATCAGACAGGCCTTTGTTCCGGAAGAAGGATTCCTTCTGGTCGATGCCGACTACTCCCAGATAGAGCTCAGGGTCCTGGCCCATATCACAGGGGATGAAATGCTGAAAAAGGCATTTACAGAAGGTTTGGACATACATGCACTGACTGCGTCCCAGGTTTTCGGTGTACCGATAGACAGGGTCACTCCTGATATGAGAAGAAGCGCAAAAGCCGTCAACTTCGGCATTGTTTACGGGATCGGGGATTTCTCTCTTGCAAAGGATATCGGAGTTGCAAAGAAGGAAGCAGCAAGATATATCGATGGTTATCTCTCCACTTATCCCAGGGTAAGGGATTACATGAACGATATAGTGGAATCGGCTCAAAAACTTGGATATGTAAAAACCATGCTCAACAGGATACGCCATATTCCTGAACTCAAATCCCCTAATTTCCAGGTCAGGGCTTTCGGGAAAAGAATAGCGCTGAATACTCCGATCCAGGGCAGCGCTGCAGATATAATCAAAATAGCCATGGTCAAGGTCTGGCGGGAACTGAAGGAAAGAAGGCTGAAATCACGGCTTATCCTTCAGGTTCATGACGAGCTGCTCGTGGAAGCGGCAGCCGATGAGCTTGAGCTGGTAAAGGAGATAGTAAGGCGCAATATGGAATCGGCCGTGGACCTTGCAGTCCCGCTGATAGCCGATGTATCGACCGGAGCCACATGGTACGACGCAAAATAAACCATGACTAAAAAGGAGTAGTTTAAATAACTATGACTATCATAGGTGTAACAGGCGGAATAGGAGCGGGGAAGTCGTCCGTGTCAGGAATATTGAAAGAGCTTGGTGCAGTCGTATTGGATGCAGACAGGATATCCAGAGAGGTCGTCGAGCCTCATAAACCTGCGTGGCATGAAATAAGGCATACCTTCGGTGCTGATGTTTTCAACGAAGACGGGACCCTGAACAGGAAAAAACTGGCCGGTATAGTTTTCTCATCAGAAGAGAAAAAGCTGGAAATCGAAAGGATCATTCATAAAGAAGTGATTGCATATATTGAAGACAGACTCAAAGACCTGAAAGACTCAGGCTACGACGGTGTTGTGGTGCTTGATGTGCCTATTCCTGTCGAACGCGGCTTTCTTGATATAGTGGACAGGGTATGGGTCGTATTCAGCGATGATGAGGCCCGAGTCGAAAGAGTGATGAAGCGAAGCGGATTGAGCCGCGAAGAAGCATGTAAGCGTATAAATTCACAGCTTACCCAGGAGGAGTATAAAAAGCTTGCCCATGAAACGATCGAAAACAACGGCAGCTTCGATGAGCTTAAGGAAAAAGTGACAGCCCTGTACAATAAACTGGTGGAGTAACTGACCACATATTTTTTTCTTGTAACCTCGGCTCAGTTATTGTAAACTAAGTGGGAAAGTTATACATATTAAGGGGGATATTATGAAGCAAGCCATGTTTGAAAGGGATATCCTGTATCCTACGCAGAACCCGCTGGAACCCGGAAGTGTGCATGTAACGGTATATTCGCCGGAAAATACCGGAGGACTTCCCATCGTTGTCAGAGCAAAGACAAGCCACAATCCTGTCGATTATGTAACCGAGATCATCACAATTCTTCAGACTGATATATTTGACAGAATAAGAATCGATATCCGTACAAGCGGAATAATATACTTTGTCCCTGCCGACAAGACTGCCGCTTGCTGCAGAGTTAACTTTACCGATAAGGACAATTACGTTTGCGAGGAAGTTTTGGATGCTGAAATCCTCATATGATCAGGGTGCAATATTTTAAATTACAACCTTGATTTATGAGATGATTCTGATACAATTATACTGATTCACTGTGATTTTTTTCACAAGACTAACAAAAGGAGTTGAATTTTTATGCCACTTGTAAATACCACTGAAATGTTCAAGAAGGCATATGAAGGCGGTTATGCAATAGGTGCCTTCAATGTGAACAACATGGAAATCGTTCAGGGTATTACCGAAGCAGCCAAGGAAGTTAATGCTCCCCTGATCCTGCAGGTTTCCTCCGGCGCTAGAAAGTATGCCAACCATACGTATCTCATGAAGCTGATCGAAGCAGCTTTGATCGAAACAGATCTTCCGATTGCCGTACACCTGGACCATGGCGACAGCTTTGAGCTGTGCAAATCATGTATCGACGGTGGTTTCACCTCTGTTATGATAGACGGTTCACATCTGCCGTTCGAAGAAAATATCGCTCTTACCAAAAAGGTAGTCGAATATGCTCATGCTCACGGAGTAACTGTTGAAGGCGAGCTTGGCCGTCTTGCCGGCGTTGAGGATGATATCAATGTTTCCGAGGAAGATTCATCCTACACCAGACCTGAAGAGGTTGAAGAATTCGTAAGCAGAACCGGCGTTGACTCCCTTGCAATAGCGATCGGAACCAGCCACGGTGCTTATAAGTTCTCCGGTGAACCCAAACTGCGTTTTGATATCCTTGAAGAAGTATCAAGAAGACTTCCGGGATTCCCCATCGTTCTCCACGGAGCTTCTTCAGTTATTCCTGAATATGTTGACATGATCAACCAGTTCGGCGGCAAGATGCCCGGCGCAAGAGGCGTTCCCGAAGATATGCTGAGGAAGGCCGCTTCCATGGCAGTATGCAAGATCAATATCGACTCCGACCTTCGTCTTGCAATGACAGCTACCATCCGAAAGGTCTTCGCTGAAACACCCGGAGAATTCGATCCCAGAAAATATTTGGGACCTGCCCGCGCTGAAATCAAGAAGCTTGTCAAGGATAAGCTCATCAACGTTCTGGGTTGTGCAGGAAAAGCTTAATGACCGATCAATTAGATATAGTTAAGAAGTACCGTCTGCAGAGGGCAGACGGTACTTTTTTTGATACACTGCTCCGTAAAAATAGCATTAATTAATTGTTTAGATGTTTAATGTACATTTTTTTGTACATTTTTCAGCTTCGATTTGTATAGTTTTGCTATAACAATTCGGATAAGCAAGATGGTATGATTATCCATGTTATTTTTTTAACAATAATTTCTACAGGGGTGTTTTTTATTGTCGAGCAGTGGAAGAGGTAAAGTAGCAATAATCGGATCAGGATTCGTAGGAGCCTCAACAGCTTACGCATTGGTGCTCCAGCACAATGCGCGGGAAATAGTACTGATCGATGCAATCCATGAAAAAGCGGTCGGTGAAGCTATGGATATAAGCCATGGACTCTGCTTCGTCGGCCAGATCAATGTTTATGCCGGTGACTACTCAGATATCGCAGATTGCGATGTAATAGTTGTAACAGCGGGCAGGAACAGGAGCCCGGGCGAAACACGTCTTGAGCTGGCGCATAAGAATGTGCTTATTGCAAAAGAAATAACTCAAAACATAATGAAATATTATACAAAAGGTGTTATCCTTGTTGTAGCAAATCCGGTGGATATCCTTACATACATGATACAGAAATGGTCCGGGCTGCCTGGCGGAAAAGTGATCGGCACGGGTACCGCCCTGGACAGCGCCCGCTTCAGACATGAGCTGGCCAAAAAGTTTAAGGTTGATGTCAGAAATGTGCACGGGTATATCGTAGGAGAGCATGGCGATACCCAGATCCCCTTATGGAGCGCAACGCATATTGCCGGCATGAATGTAGTAGACTACGGCAACCTCCATGGCAACATGTTCACAGAAGAGGACAAGGAAGCCATAAAGGAGAATGTAAAAAAAGCAGGAGCGACAATCATAAAGAACAAAGGCGCTACCTATTATGCAATAGGCATTACTGTCAGCACTATAGTCGAAACACTCCTGAAGCATCAGAACACCATAAGGACAGTATCGACTGTTATCGAAGGCCAGTATGGGATCGAGGATGTTGCTATAAGTCTTCCAACTATAATCAATTCGAATGGCGCCAAGAATATCATTCAGTTCAATATCACACCTGAAGAGGAGAGACTGCTGAGAGAATCGGCTCAGGCAGTGAAAGCAGTTTTGGCAGAGGTAAATAATATTTAGCATATCAGGAGGAAAATATCATGAATATCAAAGAAAAAGCGATCCAGGCTCATGCGCAATGGAAAGGAAAAATCGAAGTTACCTGTCGTGTTCCTGTCACAAATAAGGAGGAACTGTCCATAGCCTATACGCCTGGGGTAGCAGAGCCCTGTCTTGAGATCCGGAAGGATGTAAACAAATCATATGAGTACACCAGACGTCATAATCTTGTTGCAGTAGTGACAGACGGCACTGCCGTTCTTGGTCTGGGAGATATCGGTCCTGAGGCCGGTATGCCGGTTATGGAAGGCAAATGTGTTTTGCTCAAGACCTTTGGTGATGTAGACGCAATACCGCTGTGCATCCGTTCAAAGGATGTCGATACCATTGTAAATACTGTCAAGCTTCTCGCAGGAAGCTTTGGAGGAGTAAATCTGGAAGATATCAGCGCCCCCCGCTGCTTTGAAATAGAACGCAGGCTAAAGGCTGAATGCGATATCCCCATTTTCCATGACGACCAGCACGGAACTGCCATAGTTGCTCTGGCAGCGATGCTGAATGCATTGAAGATCGTGAAAAAGGATATCTCGGAAATAGAAGTAGTGGTCAATGGTGCCGGAGCGGCAGGAATCGCGATAACGAAGCTTCTTATGAGTATGGGTCTCAGAAAGGTCATTCTTTGCGATACCAAGGGTGCAATCTATAAAGGACGTCCGGGCCTTAACGCTGAAAAAGAGCTCATGGCCGAAATATCCAATCTTGAAATGAAAAAGGGCACATTAAGGGATGTACTGGTCGGCGCTGACGTATTCCTGGGTGTCTCAGCTCCCAATGTGGTGGACCAAGAAATGGTAAAATCCATGGCAAAGGATCCCATTATATTTGCCATGTCCAATCCTGTTCCGGAGATAATGCCCGAGGACGCAATAGCAGCAGGAGCAAAAATCGTTGGTACCGGTCGTTCTGATTTCCCGAATCAGATCAATAATGTACTTGCATTCCCGGGTATTTTCAGAGGTGCACTGGATGTGAGAGCAAGCGATATTAACGAAGAGATGAAGATAGCAGCAGCAAAAGCAATAGCTTCCATCGTTTCAGACGATGAACTGTCACCCGAATATGTTATTCCTTCTCCATTTGACAAAAGAGTTGCTCCTGCTGTTGCCAAAGCAGTCGCCGAAGCAGCTGTAAAATCAGGGGTAGCAAGGATCTAATTCCGCTATTGCATGATACCTGCTCCTGGTGAGTATAAAAAAAGAATAGATGATCGATGACAAAGAGGCTGTCTCAAAAAACACTACCAAGACATGCTGTTCAGAGATGAACTGCCTCCGCAGGAGCTGTTGAATGTTGTAATGCGAACAGTGCAGCTCGAACGAGGTAAAATCTGCCGGAAGCAGATTTTAGCCGGCACGCACCTGGACGGTGCGATTGCCAGCGACCTCGTGAGAGCAAACTTGAGCATTAACAACTTCCTGCGACGAGGACAGCAGGAAGATCTGAACAGCATGGCATCAATATTTGAGACAGCCTTTTTATTTCAGCCGGGATATCGTTTGTGCGATTTCCGTCAATATTTCACGATCGTTCAGTTCAGGTTTTTCATAAACACATAATGACAGTACAGAAAGCATATCTTTGATTTCTTTACCTTTATAGCCTGCATATTTTAGATCTGAGCCGGATATGGACAACCTGACGGGTGACATTATGCGGATCCTGTCGGACAAGCCTTTATCTGTGTTTTTTTGAGACCTGATTATACTTAAGGATTCGAAAACATCAGCCGAAACCGTTCTGCCGAATTCTGAAACAGCTTTCCTTATATTTCTTGGAGTTGCCGGCCCAATGCTCTCCAGGCATTCCAAGAAAGCTGAAACCCGTCTTTTGGTTTCATTGTCATATTTTAAACCGTTCAGAAGCTTCCTTGCCTCTTCCTGTCCATGGAATCCGAAAGAAATATGAAAAAGCAGGGCAAGAAGTATCGTCCTTCTGTCGGGTGAGCCTCTGAAATGCTTAGCAAGGGTAAGCCACATGGGAGAAAGGCTTTCTGTATCTGGAAAGACCACGCTGTTCAGTCCCGTTTCCCATAGCAGGCCTAATTTTTCAGGTGAAGGCGACTCGAGGATCCTGTCAAGTTCAGCCCGGATCCTCTCTCTGCTGACGTGGGAGAGGTCTGCAGCAAGACTTCTGATCGCCTCTTTCGTATGATTTTCCAGATCAAACTCCAGCTGAGCCGAAAAACGTACGGCCCGAAGCATTCTCAAAGCATCCTCTGAAAACCTCTGATACGGATCTCCAACACAGCGGATGATCTTGCTTTTTATATCACATAAGCCTCCAAATGGATCGATGAGCCCTTCTTCGGGGTGATATGCCATGGCGTTCATGGAAAAATCCCTGCGGGAAAGATCTTCAGTCAGCGAATCTGCGGCATAGACACGATCGGGGCGCCTGTGGTCGCTGTACCCTGATTCCCTGCGCCATGTCGTCACCTCGTAAGGCTCGTTGTCTATAACCACAGTGACGGTCCCGTGCTTAAGACCGGTATCATAGGTTTTCGGGAAAATCGATTTTATGACATACGGGCTTGCGTTCGTTGTTATATCCCAGTCGGAAGGGATCCTGCCAATGAGCAGATCTCTGACACATCCGCCCACGATATGAGCTTCGTAACCATGTTCATTGATGCCGGAAATAATATATAGTATATTTTTGGGCAAACTAAAATCCATAATCTTATCCCCAAAAAAGAGTTGTTGGCGCGATAATGCAATTTATGGTATAAATAAGTGTGTTGCGATTATTTAGATTATACCATATAATAGGTTGGCCGCCAGATTGGCTAGTTATGTTAACAATGTCGGCTTACTGGCCGACATGTTATATGAATGGAGTTAGCCTGTTCCTGATTTGTAATGATTGGACACATTTATACAGCTGATGGGGATTGCCCAGGTTTTACTGATGAACTGTTAAGAGCCGGATGCTCTTTTGATAATATATTTGATCGGAAACGCGCATTTGCCGGTAGAAATTCAACTTAGGCAAAAGCAGATTTGAACATGCCTTCAGAGTTCTTTCGGAACTATGGCGCATCTGCTTTTCTGTGGATTTCTATTTTGACAATGGCTTTTCCTAAGCAAAAACTTAATATAAAGATCAAACGAGTCGAAATAATATAGTTTTCGGAGGTTTTTTTGTGACTACGACAAAGAATAAAAATAAACTAAAGGTCATACCGCTGGGCGGTATGGAGGAAATCGGGAAGAATATGACCGTATTTGAATACGGCGACCATATCATAGTGGTTGACTGCGGACTTGCTTTTCCTGAAGATGAAATGCTGGGGATCGATCTGGTGATCCCGGATGTAACCTATCTTGAGAAGAATGCCGAAAAGGTTCATGGCATTCTGGTCACCCATGGACATGAAGATCATATAGGAGCTCTTCCTTATGTATTGAAGCGTCTGCCGGTTCCCGTTTACGGGACCGAGCTGACACTTGGCCTGATCGAGAATAAATTAGTAGAGCATGAACTCGACGAACCTGTTGACCTTCGCAGGATAAAAGCAGGCCAGACCATACAACTGGGACCCTTCAAGATCGAGTTCATCCACACCACACACAGTATAGCAGGCGCTGTTGCCCTGGCCATCGATACACCTGTAGGAATGGTTTTTCATACCGGTGACTTCAAAATCGACCAGACGCCTATAGAGGGAGATCCCATAAACCTGACACGCATGGCCGAACTGGGAAAGAAAGGGGTCCTTCTGCTGATCTCAGACAGCACCAATGTGGAGAGGCCCGGCTACACCATGTCTGAAAAAACAGTGGGCGAGACCTTTGACAATGTGTTCAGGGGCGCAAGCGGGCGTATCATCGTAGCCAGCTTCGCATCAAACATCCATCGGGTACAGCAGATAGTCAATTCTGCTGCGAAATACGGCAGGAAAGTGGCTCTGGTGGGCAGAAGCATGCTGAACGTGGTCCGGACGGCCGTAAGGCTGGGATATTTGTCCTTCCCCGAGGATACCATCATCGATATTGACAGGATAAACAAGCTGAGACCCGAGCAGGTGGTCATAATCACCACTGGCAGCCAGGGCGAGCCTATGTCGGCACTGGCGCGCATTGCCTCGTCTACCCATAAGAAGGTCGAGATCATGGAGGGGGATCTGGTCATTATCTCTGCCAATCCCATACCAGGCAATGAGAAATTCGTTTACAGAGTCATAAATGATCTGTTCAAACAGGGAGCCGACGTTATCTATGACTCCCTGGCTGAAACGCATGTCTCCGGACATGCCAAGCAGGAAGAGCTCAAGCTGATGCACAGGCTGATTAAGCCGAAGTTCTTCATGCCTGCTCACGGTGAATACAGGATGCTCAAGAAACACGCAAGACTGGCCATGTCCCTCGGCATGAGCGAGAAGAACATATTCATTATGCAGAACGGAAAAGTCCTTGAGCTGAGCAGAAAAACCGCGACTCTGAACGGCAGTGTCCAGGCCGGAAGTATCCTTGTTGACGGACTTGGCGTAGGCGATGTGGGAGACGTGGTTTTGAGAGACCGGAAGATTCTTTCCGAGGATGGCCTTATCGTGGTGGTCGCAGCCGTGGATTGCAAGGGCAATCTTCTTGCCGGGATCGAGGTCATGTCGAGAGGGTTCGTATATGTTAAGGAATCCGAAGAGCTTATCGAAGAGGTAAGAGATATAACCAGGGATGTATTGCTTAAAAACATCAACAAGAAAGGCAATAACTATTCGGCTGCCAAAAACGCGATCAAGGACGAACTGAACAATTTCCTGTACCGGAGGACCATGAGAAGGCCAATGATAATTCCGGTGATCGTGGAGGTCCAGCCTTGATCTTGCATTGACAAATGGCCATATGACCGCATATAATGAATATAATTTTATTGATCAATATTTGTAGTACGGAGGAACGGATATGAAAAGAATTGTCAGGATCATGGCAGTTATTGCTGCCATGGCAGTATTTGCAGTATCTGCAGGATGTTCACAGAAGGATAAGAATCCGGTGATCGGCATTATACAGTACGCCGAGCATGTCGCGCTGGATTCGGCACGTGAAGGCTTTATTCAGGCCCTGAAGGACAACGGATACGTTGAAGGCGAAAATATCACCTTTGACTATCAGAATGCCCAGGGAGACCAAACCAACCTTTCTACCATAAGTGACCGCTTTGTCAGCAACAATGTGGACCTTGTGCTGGCAATAGCTACGCCCGCAGCCCAGGCCATCGCCGGGAAAACGAACAAGATCCCAATACTCGGAACAGCAATAACAGACTATGTTGCCGCAAGACTGGCCGAATCCAATGAAAAGCCGGGTCTCAATGTGAGCGGAACGACCGACATGAATCCCATCAAAGAGCAAATCGAGCTTCTCGTAAAGCTGGTGCCTGGTGCGAAGACCGTTGGCGTTCTTTACACCTCAAGTGAGGATAATTCGATCCTTCAGGCAAAAATAGCGAGGGAGCACATCGAAGGGATGGGACTTAAATATGTAGAGGTCACCGTCAGCAATTCCAACGATGTGCAGCAGGCAACCCAATCCATCGTGGAAAAATGCGACGCTATCTACATACCTACCGACAATACCTTCGCTTCGGCCATGCCTACCGTCCATGGCGTCACTTCCAAATCAAAAACACCTGTCATATGCGGAGAGGCCGGAATGGTCGAGACCGGCGGATTGGCTACTCTTGGCATCAATTATTACGATCTGGGCTATCAGACAGGGCTGATGGCAATAAAGGTCCTCAAGGGTGAAGCAAAGCCTGCCTCGATGCCTATTGAAAAAGCAAACAAGTTCGATTTTGCAATAAACGGAACAGTAGCTGAGGAAATCGGACTTAATATACCCGAAGACCTTGCTCAGTACGTTATCAAATAATAAACCATGGGGACGGTTCTTTTAAACCATGGGGACGGTTCTTTTAAACCATGGGGACGGTTCTTTTAAACCATGGGGACGGTTCTTTTAAACCATGGGGACGGTTCTTTCGGTTAGCTTCAGACCGATCTGTAGCCAAAAGAACCGTCCGAAACCACTGCAAAAGTCGTATTCTTATTGTCATCCTGAGCGGAGCGCAGCGGAGTCGAAGGATCTGATTAGCTGACTATGCGGGTTTTAAGATTCTTCACTACGCCTTGCTCCGTTCAGAAT
>DULR01000037.1 GCA_012840245.1 Clostridiaceae bacterium | reverse complement strand
GGGCTGAAGACTGTCGCCAGATTCAAATTGGTGACCTTGTTTTCCTATGTAGTTATGATCAGTTATATAATTCTGATCATAAAGGAAATGCGCCTTTCTTTTCTTATGCCTTTAGGCGAGGCAGGCCTGATGCCTTTGCTGATGAGCCTGCCGACAAGTTTTTTTGCATATATAGGAGTGGAGCTGATAGCCGTTTTTTATCCTGAAGTAGTCGATAAGGAAAACGTACTGAAGTATCATGTTCTGGCAAATTTATTCTCCACTCTTTTTATAACACTCATTGTAACCTCCTGCACCGCCATGTTCGGAGAAAATTTGCTGGCGGTTTTAGGTGTACCCCTGTTCAATCTTTCCAGAATATTCAACGCTCCGGTAATCGAAAGGGTCGATCTGTATATAGTTTCAGCATGGTTTCTGGCTATGGGCTGCTCATTAAGGGCATACCTTATGGCGGCATATTATAGTTTGAACAGGGTATTCAGGCTTAAGAAAAACCGTATCATATATACTGTCTTCATTTGCGTGTTCATAGGCATAAGCCTGGTGACCGGGGATCCCAACGAAGCATATATGCTTCTGGATATTCTGAACTATATAGGGATAGGGGTTATTTTTCTGATGATAATATGCCTCATATTGTCTATGTTCAGGAAAAACGGGGTTGTGGAAAATGAGCAGAGTGCGTAGGATAGTCCTTCTCATCATTTCAATATTCAGCACCATGTTTTTGTCTGGCTGCTGGGACATGAAAACATTTGAAGATACCGGATTCATCCTTCAGCTTGGCCTTGAGCTGGATGACAACGGCGATCTGCTTTACAGTGTGACAATGCCCGTTGTTGAAGAGGAAATAGATGAGAAGGTCGAGATACTGTATACCACTGCCGACCTGCTGCGAGAAGGAAGGGACAAACTCAGAAATACTTCCGGAAAAAGGATCGAGGGAGGAAAGACCCAGCAGATCCATTTTTCAAGGGAGCTGGCAGAAAAAGGACTGGGCGAAATACTCGACGTTTATATGAGAAGCTCTGAAAATCCGCTCCTGGCGAATATTACAGTAGTTGAGGGAAGTCCTCTGGAAATGTATCAGATAAGCCTGAACTATGAGGATAAGACCAGAGTTGCCTTTTATGTCACCAACCTGATCGATGATGCCAGAAAAAGGACTTCCACATCCGAAACGAGAGTATATGATTACATGATAATGCAGAAAAGCAAAACCATCGATCCTACAGCAGTCCATATCAGATATGACAAAGAAGGCATAGAAATAACAGGGACCGCTCTTTTCAACGGGGATAAAATGGTGGGAAGCCTTGATTCAGTCCAGTCAGGCCTGCTGCATGCGTTGATGGGGAATAGAATAAACTTCAGCTATTTTTACAGGGAAACTGATCAGCATACTTTTCAGACAGGCAAAAGCGGAATAGCCTTAGGACTGAAAAATGTAAAGAGAAAGATAAAGTTCGATTTGTCCGGGGACATACCCAAAATAAGCATTGATCTTAAAATAACATCGTCATTGAGTGAGTACGACACCATGCACCAGTTGGATGACCCGAAAAGCAAAAAACAGATAGAAGAAAAAGTGGCTGAATCAATTAAAAAAGATTGTGAGGAAATACTTGCATATCTTCAGAAGATCGGGTCCGATCCAATCGGCTTTGCTGAAATCGCCCGCTCAAAATATAACTCCTTCTATAAATCGGTGGAATGGAAAAAAATTTATCCTGATATTGAATTCAGTGTTGATGTAAAACTCTCAATAGTAACTCAGGGTGCGATAAATTAATATTTATCAGAAAAAAGTATTGCATTTTTATACATCAGAATGTATAATCATGCATATAATCGATGAAAAGTGGTCAGCTTGATATACAGCAAAGCGGCCAGCAGGAGGTATTTATGAAGCATTTAGTGTGTTTAAGCGACTGGTCGGCCGAAGAAGTCAAAGAGACATTGAAAATGGCCGAAAAACTTAAGTATGAGAGAAAGAACGGGATCATGCACAACCATATGCTTAAGGGAAAAACTCTCGGACTGATATTCAGCAAATCCTCCACCAGAACCAGAGTATCTTTTGAAGTTGCAATGTATCAGCTTGGGGGATACTCCATGTTCCTCAGCGCAAATGATATCCAGCTGGGCAGAGGTGAGACTGTTTCTGATACAGCAAGAACTCTTTCAAGATACATAGACGGAATAATGATAAGGACATACAAGCAAAGCGATGTGGAAGAGCTCGCAGCTTACGGCACTATCCCCATCATCAACGGGCTGACCGACAGCCAGCATCCGTGCCAGATCCTTGCCGATCTGCAGACCGTGAAGGAATACAAGGGAAAATTCAGCGGTCTCAAGCTCGCATATGTGGGTGACGGAAACAATGTGGCAAATTCTCTTCTCATAGGCTGCGCGAAGGTAGGCATGGATATATGGGTAGCCACACCTGAAGGCTATGAGTGTGATGAGAAATCTGTTGAAATTGCAAAAAAAGCTGCATTGGAATCAGGATCAGTGGTAAATACAGGATATGATCCATTTGAGGCAGTCAAAGACGCTGATGTAGTCTACACTGATACATGGGTCAGCATGGGTATGGAATCCGAAAAGGAAAAAAGGGTGAAGACCTTCATGCCGTATCAGGTAAACAATGAGCTTATGAGCAAGGCAAAGCCCGATGCGATATTCATGCACTGTCTCCCTGCTTACAGAGGCTATGAGGTGACCGCAGATGTAATCGACGGACCTCAGTCGGTCGTGTTCGACGAGGCCGAAAACAGGCTCCACGCCCAAAAGGCAGTGCTTGTCAAGCTCATGGGATAGGACGTGATTGAAAATGCTATATTCATTTATTATCAGGCGCGCGAACGCAGATGACGCGCCTGCAGTTTTTTCAATACTCAGAAAGGCATTCATCGAGTACAGTGAAATAACAGGGCAGAAGGACCTTGAAGCCCTGAAGGAAACAGTTGAGGATATCAAAAAGGAAATAGAATCGAAAGCGGTATACATTGCAGTGATCGATGATGAGATCGTAGGAACTGTCAGGCTCGATATACATGGCGACCAGGCTTATTTAAGCCGCTTCGCCGTTGACAGCAACAACCGCAATATAGGGATTGGCAAATCCCTTATGAGCGTCGTAGATAAACATCTTAAGGAACAGGGTGTAAAAAAGGTCATCCTGCATACATCTTCCAAACACAGTGCGCTTATGCGGTTTTATTACGGAAGGGGTTTTTATGCGGAAGCCATAGAGACCGACAGAGGCTATCTGCGCGCCCGCATGGTGAAAGAATATTGATGTGAAGGGTGTTTTTATGGTCAAAATAGAATGCTTCATTCCGGAGGAATATGTATCAAAGCTGCGTGATGCGTTGAATGAGACAGGCGCGCTTACGGTGGATGGGTGCTATGATTACTGTATGGCGGTATCAAAAGTCAAAGGCAGCTGGAGACCTCTCGCGGGAGCAAATCCGTATCTAGGTGAAGTGGGCGAGATCTGCGAGGCGGAAGAAGCCAAAGTTGAATTCACCTGTAAAAATGAGCTGTATAAAATTGCGGTGGATACCATCAAACGGGTCCACCCGTATGAAAAGCCGGTCATTAACGTAATACCTCTTTTGACCTGAAAACGGAATCCACGGGATGGTTCATTTGCTTCCCTGACCGTAAGCGAAGAACCATCCCATTGTTTTTATGCAGTCACTTTCGTCATACTGAGCAGTGCTTCGCGTGTTCTCCAGGCGAAGGATCTTTAAGCAAAAGAGAACGTTCTTCTGCCGATGAACGATCATTCGACAATTGGTAGAATATATTGCTCACTTTACTCATCAGCAATTTTTTCCCATATGAAATAAAATCCAGTTAAGGTATAATAATCATATCGACCATGAGCAAGCGAGGGAAAATCAGTATGGCTTTAATCAAAAAAAATGTCATATTGTATATGATCATGGCATTCCTCGTTATGTCTCTTGTGTCATGCAACTCTTCTGAAAGAATAAGACCGGTAAGTCTGTCTTTTGAAACTGAAACTCCCGAAAAAATAAAACTCAGGTTCATATCAAGCTGGGGAGGGGTCGATACCAAAGCCGATCCTCTGCAACAGGTGTTGAACTGCTTTATGGAGGATAATCCGGATATAGAAGTCATCAACGAGTCTGTTTATGGTGATGATTTTCTGCACAAGCTGAAAACCGATTTTGCATCAGGCTACAATCCCGATGTTTTCGGATTATGGCCGGGGTCTGACATAAGAGCGCTGGTCGAGGCCGGCAAGGTAGCTGACATCACCGATCTGCTGGAAGAAGACAAGGCCTGGATGGATACCTTCGGAAAAAGTGAATGGCAGTTTACTACATATAACGGGAGGATCTACGGACTGCCTCTTGAGATCATATATGAATGTCTTTTCATAAACAGGGATCTGTTCGCCAGATACAATGTCAAAGTACCCAGGACCTATGATGACCTGAAGCAGGCCGTGACCGATTTCAGGAAAAACGGTGTGATACCCATAGCATATAACTCAACAGCAGAAGGGACATACCTGTATCAGAACATCGTCGCACGATTAGGCGGAAAAGAGAACGTGGAAAGGCCGTTTGTGAACGGAGTCCCGAACAAATGCTATGTCGAGGCCATGGAATATGTAAGGGAGCTCTACCAGATGGGAGCATTTCCTCCCGATGCCTTCAACCTGAGCAGCAGGGAAAGGGATGAGCTTTTTATCACCAAAAAGGCTGCCATGATAGTTCAGGGGTCATGGTTCATAGGCCGTTTTTCAGACAGTGATACGACAGTGGATATCGTACCGTTTCCATATATCAGGGAAGGGGTCACCAGTGAGACTGCCCTGATATATGGCTTTGGCTGCGGTACCTTTTATATGAGCAAATCAGCATGGGACGATGAAACCAGAAAAAATGCATCAATAAAGCTGCTGAAAGCTCTGACATCTATAGAAAGCGCAGAGATTTTCGCCAAAAGGACCGGAATGCTCAGCAATGTTGATTCTGAGAGGCTTAACAGTTACCAGGGCAGACTCAGAGTGAACGAAAAAGCGCTGCTGAATGCCGCAGATGAACTGATCGGCCCGCCCGACAGCTTCGTTGACAGATCCATATGGGAGAAGGTTCTGGTAGAGCAGTTCCCATACGTGCTTGTAGGCGAAAAAACTCCGCAGCAGGTATGGGATCAGATCAGGGAAGAGTATATCGCAAAGGGACTAGAGTGAAACCGGGAGAAGCTATGAAGAAGATCATGGGCAAGCTGACAAGGTTATATAAGAACCTGTCCATCAAGAGAAAAATACTCCTGATATTTTACATACAGGTGACCATACCTCTTGTCCTGATAGGGTTCATGAGCTATAAGATCTCTTCTGATATCATCTATAAAAAGTCTGTGGCATATACCCAGAACATTCTGCACACCATCGAACTGAGACTCAATGACTATGTTAACAACCTGATAATGGTTTCGCAGGATTTCCTTTATGATAAAAAGATATATGACGTGATCAGCAATACAAAAAAAGACTTTTCTCCCCTTGCCGAATATGAAAAAGAGACTGAAATAAATAATGCGCTAAAAAAAATAGTTTTTTCCAGACAGGAGATCCAATCCATATGCCTTATCTCCTCCGGCGGCGATTTCTACTCGGCTGACAACAACAGCAGAAAAATAAGCATCAAGGAAGAAATAAAGGAGGTAAAGGATGATATACATATCAAGGCCCGCAGCAATATGGGAAAGGCAATATGGTTCGTAGATGCTGACGGACAGACGGCCGAAAACGTGTATTTTGCCAGGACCATATACAATAAGGATAATTTCAGGGAAATAGGGCTTATGGTCATCATGTTCAATAAGGACAATATTAAGACCCTGTTCAACGATCTTCCCACTGTCGATATCCCCGAAATTGCGGTCATTTCTTCCGAAAACGAGCTTATTGCCAGCAGGGATCAAAGCATAGACTATATTTTTGAGCCCGAAATACAGAGGCATATCACCGAACCAAGAGGCGCGTTCATAGACAGAAAAGAGGAAGTGCTGGTTTCCTATGTCTCCATGGAGGAGCCGGCATGGCGGATCATTTCATATGTACTCCTTAATCAGTTATATAAAGAAATCAATCTGCTGCGAAACTGGATCATCATTTTGAGTATAATCTCAGTCAGCCTTCTTTCGGTATTCGGTCTCCTCATTTCTTTCGATCTCATAAGTCCTATAAACAGGCTTGTAAGAGGTATGAAGAAGATACAGAAAGGCCAGTGGGAAGTGAATATGGATGAGGACAGGGGAGATGAACTGGGCTTTCTGAGCAAAACCTTCAATGAAATGTCAAAGGAGATCGACCACCTTGTGAACCGCATCTACAGAGAACAGCTCACAAGAAAGGATGCTGAGATAAAAGCGCTCCAGTCACAGATCAATCCCCATTTTCTGTTCAATACGCTTGAATCGATAAACTGGATGGCTCAACTGAACAATGTGCCTGAAATCAGTGAAACCGTCACTGCTTTGTCTTCGCTTATGGAAGTCAGCATTGGCAGGGATGACAGGCTGATAACCATAGAAGAGGAATTCTCCTACATCGATAATTACATCCTCATCCTCAAGAAGAGATTCGAGGACAGGATAACTCTGGAAAAGAATATTCAAAAAGAAGTCCTGAGTGTCAAAATACCCAGACTGCTCATTCAGCCGCTTATAGAGAACGCGGTATACCATGGTTTGGAAAGGAGCAGAAATAAAGGGGTTATCAGACTGAATGCGGGGATCTCAGGCCAGGAGGTATTGATAGAGGTCATCGACAACGGATTGGGTATCGAAAGGGAAGAGCTTGAATATATAAACCATAAGCTTTCAATGGACAATGAGACCTACTTCAGGAGCCTGCAAAGCAAACAGAGGAAAAGCATAGGCATCGAAAATGTCAACAGGCGGATCAAGCTTCTGTATGGCGAAGAATATACATTGAGACTGGAGAGCATCCCGGGCGAGTATACCAAAGTGATCGTGCGTATTCCTTATTCGAAATCTGATGCAGGGAGTGATCCTGGTGTTCAAGGTAATGATAATAGATGACGAACCCATCATCAGAAAAGGGCTGAGAAATATAATCGACTGGAAGCAGTATGATTGTGAGATCTGTGCCGAGGCTGCCGATGGTGTTGAAGGCGCGGAACTTATCAGATCCCTTCGCCCGGATATAATTTTTACCGATATAAAAATGCCGGAAGTAGACGGACTTTCCATGATAAAGGAAATCAGGGAAAATATCAGTGACTGCAAAATAATAATACTCACAGGATACAGGGATTTTGACTATGCCCAGGAGGCCATAAAGCTGGGAGCTTTCGATTTCATACTGAAACCTTCCAAAATAAAAGAGCTGGTTAACGTAGTGAAAAGGGCAATAAAAGAGCTTAAATTCCAGCGTGACAGGACCGAAGAACTGGAAAAGCTCAAGGAGCTGTATAAGCAAAACCTTCCTGCTCTTAGAGAGAGGCTTCTTCTTGATGTCCTGAGCGGGATAATCGTAAACGAAGAGCAAATAAAAGCAAAAATGTCGCTTTTCGGGCTGGAGGTTTCTAATTTTACTCTCCTGGTTGCAGAAAATGACAGCGATCCCGCTGATAACGGAGACAGGTATGACCCCTACAGCTCGCATCTTTATCAGTTCGGAATAATCAATACCTTTGAAGAAATCGTTGCCGACGATTTCAGGATGATCAACATTCCCCTCGATGACAAAAGGATCGCATTTATTGTGAATCTTCCTGACGAACAGGAGAAATATACCGATCTGATTCAAAAAAAATGCGCTTATCTTCAGGATATTATCGCAAATTGCTTTGGTTTTACAATAACGATAGGCATAAGCTCGGAAGGCTGCGGAGCCATGCAGCTTTCGGCCAAACTGAAGGAATGCATGGAAGCTCTGGAGCATAAGTTCTATATCGGAAACAACTCGATCATATGCTATAAGGATCTTCATTCATTCTTCAGAAGCGAAGACACCTCTCAGCTTGAAATCTACCAAAAATTGCTTTCGGACAGCATTAAATCGGGGAATGATGTTTTGGTCAGGAAGATACTCAAGGATATAACAGATTATACCGAACGCTGCTGCAGCGGGATAAGCAGGGACAGCCTGAAGAATTTCTACTGCGCTGCAGTTACTTTGATAAATAATATCAGAGTCTCAGTTTGGGGAGCTGAAAGCAATACAAAAGGCCTTCTGAGCAAGGACATAAGCAGCCTGATAAGAATGATCGAAAAATCCGACAGCATCAAGGAACTCAATGCCCTGCTTGAGGACATAGCACTCAGTGTGGCCTCAAAAGTAAATGTCTACAATAACAGAGGTATCAAGCTTATAATGCAGAGAGCCCTGAAATTCATCGATGAGAATTACAGCAGGCAGATAAGTCTCAATGATATAGCTGAGCATACCTTTGTCAGCACCTATTACATAAGCAGGCTCTTTAAAAAGGAACTGGGCAAGAATTTTGTCGAATATCTCAATGAGATAAGGATCAAAAAATCAAAGGAGCTTCTGAAGGATCTGCACTTCAAGACCTACGAGGTGGCCGAGCTGGTCGGAATAACCGATGCTCATTATTTTTCCAAGCTGTTCAAAAAGTACGAGGGAATGACGCCATCGGAGTACAGGGACAGAAGTGCAGCCCACCCTTAATGCTGCGCCCGCAGAAGTGTAACCCACCCTTTATGTCGCCAAATGCGCAGTATCTAGGGTTGGGATCCTTGCGCCCGCGAAAAAAATGAGTCAAAGTCAAATGAATCAAGGGACTTGATTCATTTGTCCCCAAAACTCACTCAAAATGAGTCAAATCCTCCGTCCCTAAAACTCACCAAAACTCAGGATGACATGTTTCTAATTGGCATTCTTTTGTTGTATAAATTTGCAGTCAAACAAGACAATATCATAAACAATAAAGCAAACCCCTCCATTTCTTCACTTGCAGCAATGAAATACCATGATTATGTAAGATGTTTCCATGAAACGTTCTTATCTTAAGCAAAGGATGTGCGGGGTTTGAGTATGCTTTACTTGTCAGAACCGAAGCCATTAGGAAAACTGAAGAAAGGTTTAAGAACCAACGGAGCTTTTATAGCAATGCTTTTGCCGGGCCTTTTCGTCCTTCTTATAAATAATTACATACCCATGTTCGGTGTAGTCATTGCTTTTAAAAGATACAGGTTCAACAAGGATTTTTTCACCAGCATCCTGACCAGCGAGTGGATCGGATTCAAAAACTTCGAATTTTTCTTCAAGACACCTCAGGCCTATGAAGTGACCAGAAATACCATATTATATAATTTTGTATTCATAGCATTGGGTGTGGTGATCCCCGTGATCCTTGCCATCGCTCTCAATGAGCTTCTGAACAAAAGGCTCTCGAATTTCTATCAAAGCATCATGTTCCTGCCCTATTTCCTGTCATGGATCGTAGTCAGTTATCTGGCATATTCGATGCTGAGCATGGAAAATGGTTTTATCAACAGAAACATAATAAGAGCGCTGGGCCTTGAATCAGTCAACTGGTATTCTGAGCCGAAATACTGGCCGTTCATACTGACATTTTTTCAGGTCTGGAAGTATACGGGATACAATGCGGTTGTTTATCATGCAGCCATATCGGGCATAGATTCGGAATACTACGAATCTGCGGCGATCGACGGAGCAACCAAGTGGCAGCAGACGAGATTCATCACCATACCGCTGCTTCAGCCTGTCATCATTATAATGACGCTTCTTGCGGTAGGAAGGATATTCAATGCCGACTTCGGGCTTTTCTTCAATGTTCCCAAGGACAGCGGAGCATTGTATTCGGTAACCGACGTGATCGATACATACGTGTTCAGGGCTCTTAGAAATTCCAACAGCGTGGGGATGGCTTCGGCATCAGGGCTTTATCAGGCCGTGATCGGCTGTATAACGGTGTTCACTGCCAACTTTATAGTAAGGAAAATCGACAAGGAAAAAGCCTTGTTTTAAAGGGATGTAAAATCAGTACCGAGGTGAATGAATGATGGCGCGAAAATTAAATAAACAGAGCAAGCTCAATCAGATTTCTGCCACGGGAAACCTCCTTCTCAACATGCTGTTCGTTTTTATAACGATTGTTTGCATAGCGCCGGTCATATTGGTTCTGGCTATCTCGTTCACCAGTGAGGAAGCTATAAGGCATGCGGGCTACAGCTTCATACCCAGGGAGTTTTCAACAGCGGCCTATGACTATGTGCTGAAAGCCGGAGACGCCATATGGAGAGCCTACGGAGTATCCATATTTGTAACGGTGATCGGGACATTGCTCAGTCTGGCAGTGATATGCATGTACGCATATCCGCTTTCAAGAAGCAGTTTCAGGGCCAGAGGCTTCTTTTCCTTTCTTGCGTACTTCACCATGATCTTCGGTGGCGGCCTTGTTCCATGGATAATGGTATACACAAGACTTTTCAAGATCAGCAACACTATATGGATCCTGATATTCCCGTATCTGATGAATGCATGGTTCGTAATGATCATGAGAACGTTCTACAAGACCACTGTGCCTGAATCGATCATCGAATCAGCCAGGATCGACGGAGCGGGAGAATTCAGAACCTTTTTGGTCATAGTGCTGCCTCTCTCCAAGGCGGGGCTGGCTACCATCGGATTGTTCTGTACCCTGGTTTACTGGAACGACTGGTACCTGCCCCTGATGTTCGTAACCGAGCGAAAATTCTTTAATATACAGTATCTTATGTATCAGACACTTGTAAGCATTCAGTATCTGACCAGTGGCAGCGCGCAATTCTCGGAAGCAGCGGTCGTACTTGCCAATTTGCCTACCGAAAGCGCGCGAATGGCCATTGCCATAATTTCCATCGGACCTATCGTACTTGCTTATCCTTTTTTCCGTAGGTACTTTATCAAAGGCCTTACCATTGGTGCTGTCAAAGGCTGAAGACGGAGCACATCCGTTTGGCATATTTCAATTATAAAAAGGAGGATTTTCGATGAAGAAAAGACAAAGATCGCTCTCACTTGCACTGGTTCTGATCATGAGTCTTGCCTTGGTCCTGACCGGCTGCGGTGCGCCTGCCAAACCTGCAGCATCATCACCGGCTCAGAGTTCACAGACACCTGCTACATCTCAGCCAACCGAATCACCTAAGGAACCGGTAGAACTCACATTTTACTGCGTAGGGGACAGCCAGCCTGATATGCAGAAAATTTGCGATGCAGCAACAGAGTACCTGAAGGATAAACTGAATGTAAAGATAAAAGCTGAGACCTTCGGCTGGGGTGATACATATACCCCGAAAATCAACCCCATGCTTTCATCAGGCCAGCCTGTGGACATAGTATTTACTTCCAACTGGGCTGCAAACTACAGGGTCAATGCCAATGCAGGATATTTCACAGATCTCACCCCATATCTTCAGAATTCTCCGATCCGTGAGATAGTGGGTGATGATTTCCTCAGCGGATCTGCTATCAACGGGAAAAACTATGCGGTTCCCTGCAACAAGGAAAAAGTACATAACTGGGGCTTCCTTTTAAAACAGGATCTTGTCGTGAAGTACAATATCGATGTAAGCAAGATTAAGAAGATGGAGGATCTGGAGCCTTACTTTGAAACCATCAAGGCAAATGAACCCGGTGTGACTCCTTTGCTGAACGTACAGATGGAAGGACCCTTTAAGCTCCTGGATTGGGATAATATCAGTGACGATGATATCCCCGGCGCTCTGTATCCTGACAACAGAAACAATACCATCATCAATCAGTTTGAAGCACCCGAATCAGTGGCCCTGTACAGGAAGATGCGTGATTACTACAATAAGGGCTGGATCCATCCCGATGCAGCGACCCAGGACAATTTCTCAGAGGAAATGAAGACCGGTAAATACTTTGCAGTGGTTCAGTCCCTGAAGCCCGGAAAGGATGCCGAAATGAAGGCCAGTACGAATATCGACTGGGTACAGGTAGATATCACAGTGCCAGTTATGTCAAACCGTGAAACCACAGGTGCTATGCTTGCCATTCCCGTTGGCTCCGAGCATCCTGATCTGGCATTCAAGTTCATCGAACTGCTCTACACTGACAAATACCTGAAGAACCTCTTTGTATACGGAATCGAAAATGAGCATTACGTGAAGGTTTCTGATAATGTTATCAAGCTGACCGACAATACCGGTTACAGGGCCGGCAACGGCTGGAGGTTCGGAGATCAGTTCCTGGATTACCTGCTGGAAAACGAAGCTCCTGACAAGTGGGAACAGTTCAAGGCTTACAATGCAAAAGGCATTCCTCTTAACAGTCTCGGCTTTGCATTCGATGCAACCAATGTCGAGACCGAGATAGGAGCTCTGAAGAATGTCGTTCAGAAATACTACAAACAGCTCTTCCTCGGAACTGCCGACACTGATTCGACCTTAAGTTCATTCTCCTCAGAGATGAAAGCAGCCGGAGTCGATGATGTAATAGCTGAAATGCAGAAGCAATATGATGACTGGCGTAAAACTGTAGGTAAATAATCGTAGCATATATAACCTGCCGGGGCTGATGCGCTTTTTCGGAGCATCAGCCTCGATTGCATAAAGCATCATCGTTGGTATTGGAGGTCTTATCTTGAAATACGGATATTTTGATGATCTGAACAAAGAATATGTTATAACCACCCCGAGGACGCCTTATCCCTGGATAAACTACCTTGGTACACAGGATTTCTTTTCTCTCATTTCGAATACAGCAGGAGGCTATTGCTTCTATAAGGATGCAAGGCTTCGCCGTATAACAAGATACAGATACAATAATGTGCCCATAGATTTTGGAGGAAGATATTTTTACATAAACGACGGCGGCAGCATCTGGTCGCCGGGCTGGATGCCGGTCAGGAAAGACCTGGATCATTACGAGTGCAGGCACGGGATGGGATATACCGTTATCACCGGAGAGCTTGGCGGGATAAAGGCAAGTACGTTGTTTTTCGTGCCTCTGGATATAAATTGCGAGGTGCACAGGGTAATTCTAAAAAACACAAGTAAATCGAACAAAGAATTCAAACTGTTTTCCTTTGTTGAGTTCTGCCTCTGGAACGCATATGATGATATGACAAACTTTCAGAGAAATTTCAGCACGGGAGAAGTTGAAATTGAGGGTTCGGCTATCTACCACAAGACAGAATACAGGGAACGAAGGGATCATTACTCTTTTTATTGGGTCAACACTAAGATTTCAGGGTTTGATTCGGACAGGGAGAGCTTTCTTGGAATGTACAACGGTTTTGATGCCCCCAAAGCTGTTTTGGAAGGAAGAGCCTCAAACTCTGTAGCTCATGGCTGGTCGCCGGTAGCGTCACATTTCCTTGAAATCAGTCTGGGACCGGGTGAGGAAAAGGAATTGATTTTCCTTCTGGGGTATATAGAAAATCAAAAAGATCAGAAATGGAATCCCGATGGATCCATCAATAAAACAAGAGCCCTGGAAATGCAGGATCTCCTGAAGGCTCCTTCTGATATCGACAGGGAACTAGACAAGCTCAGGGAGTATTGGGATGAGCTTCTGTCGAAGTTCCGGGTGGAATCGGGGAACGAAAAGCTGGACCGAATGGTGAACATATGGAACCAGTATCAGTGCATGGTCACATTCAACATGTCAAGAAGCGCTTCATATTTTGAGTCAGGTATCGGAAGAGGCATGGGGTTCAGGGATTCGAACCAGGATATCCTCGGGTTTGTGCACCAGATACCTGACCGGGCGAGAGAAAGGATACTGGACCTTGCAGCGACACAGTTTGAGGACGGAGGGGCTTATCACCAGTATCAGCCTCTTACCAAAAAAGGAAACAATGAAATAGGCGGAAATTTCAACGACGATCCGCTGTGGCTCATTCTGGCTGCAGCTGCATATATAAAGGAAACAGGCGATTTCAACATTCTTGAGGAGGAAGTCCCCTTCAACAATGATGATTCTAAAAAAGCCACGCTTATGGAACATCTCAGGCGTTCTTTCTTCCATGTGGTGAACAATCTGGGACCTCATGGCCTTCCTCTTATAGGAAGAGCAGACTGGAACGATTGTCTCAATCTCAACTGCTGGTCAGAAACACCTGACGAATCCTTCCAGACAACTGCAAACAAGGACGGAAAGGTTGCCGAATCGGTCCTTATAGCCGGAATGTTCGTATATATCGGGAATGAATATATAAGGCTTTGCAGGGAGATCGGGCTTTTTGAAGAGGCGAAGGAAGCCAGGCGTCATGTAACCGCTATGAAAAAAGCCGTCATCAGGCATGGATATGATGGAGAATGGTTCTTAAGAGCCTATGATGATTCGGGGAACAAGGTAGGGAGCAGGGATTGCGAAGAAGGTAAGATCTTCATCGAGCCCCAGGGCTTTTGTGTGATGGCAGGGATAGGAATTGAAGAAGGCTTTGCGAAAAAAGCTCTTGATTCGGTGAAAAAATATCTTGATACCCCTTACGGTATTGTCCTGCTAGATCCTCCGTACTCAAAGTATTATCCCGGCCTTGGGGAAATATCGTCATACCCTCAGGGATATAAGGAGAATGCCAGTGTCTTCTGCCATGTGAATCCCTGGATCATGGCAGCAGAAACGGTATTGGGAAACGGCGACAGGGCCTTCGAATACTATACTAAGATCGCTCCTGCGTTTACGGAGGATATAAGCGATATCCACAGGACAGAGCCTTATGTCTATGCGCAGATGATCGCGGGGAAGCATGCTGTAAAACCGGGTGAAGCGAAAAATTCATGGCTGACCGGCACTGCGGCCTGGAACTTTGTCGCCATAACCCAATGGATCCTGGGTATCAGGCCAGATTACAACGGCCTTGTCATAGATCCCTGCATTCCGTCTTGCTGGGATGGCTTCAGGGCTACAAGGTATTTCAGGAATGCTGTGTATAATATTGTGGTCAAAAATCCGGATCACATTTCAAATGGGGTCAGAAGGCTTTTTGTAGACGGCAAGGAGTTCATAGGAAATCTCGTTCCCGTGTTCAACGATGGGAAAGAGCATCTGGTAGAGGTGGAAATGGGAAACGACTGATTATAATAACCTGTAGCTAAAACAGAGCGTTGAGTCAATGACATGCTGTTCAGATATGAACTGTCTCCGCAGGAGCAATTGAATGTTGTAATGCGAACAGTGCTGCTCGAACGAGGTAAAATCTGCCGGAAGCAGATTTTGGCCGGCACACGCCTGGACGGCGTGATTGCCAGCGACCTCGTGAGAGCAAACTTGAGCATTGACAACTTCCTGCGACGAGGACAGCAGGAAGATCTGAACATCATGGCAGCAATATTGTTTTAATAAATCAACTTAGCTGAATCTCATATCAGCCGAAATAATTGATATATCCCTGTACGAGTACCAGCAGGATAATGACCGGAAGTATCCAGGTCAGATACCCCCTGAGCCAGCGGGGCATTTTCATGCCCTCTCCGGCGTTTACTTCATTCAAATAATTTTCGAATCCCCAGCCATAGCGGGACACACAGAACAGCAGATATACCAGCGATCCCAGAGGAAGCAGGTTATAACTGAGTATGAAATCCTCCAGATCAAGTATATTGGTGCCCTCGCCTAAAGGCTGGAACCCGCTGAGCACATTGAAACCTAATATACAAGGTATAGAGAGAACGATGAGTAAAATTGCGTTTACTAAGGAAGCTTTCTTTCTGCTCCAGCCCCACAGGTCCATCGCAAAGGAAATAATATTTTCAAATACCGCAATAACGGTGGAATATGCCGCAAAGCACATAAATATGAAGAACAGGGATCCCCAGATCCTTCCGCCGCTCATGGAATTGAAAATATTGGGAAGGGTCACAAATACAAGACCCGGGCCCTGACCAGGATCGACATTGAAAGCGAAGCAAGCCGGGAATATGATGAGTCCGGCAATGATAGAAATCGCTGTATCAAGCACAGCTATATTTATGGATTCGCCAAGAAGGCGGCGATCCTTGCCCAGATAGCTTCCGAATATGGCAAGGGAGCCTATGCCTATACTCAATGTAAAGAAAGCCTGACTCATGGCAGCAAATATTATCTCCCAGAGTCCGTGTTTTTTTACGCTTTCTATATCGGGCAGCAGATAGAATTTCAGACCTTCGCCTGCATTGGGAAGAGATATGGATTTGACAGCAAGAACTATGATCAGGAACAGAAGCATCACCATCAAAATTTTGGTTATCTTTTCCACACCTTCCTGCAGACCCAATGAGCAGATACCGAAGCACAGCACAGTGGTTATTACCATCCACAAAGTCATTTCAAGAGGATCATTTAGAAGATTCCCGAATATATCGCCGATCTGCTCAGTATCGGCTCCCACGAAACGGCCTGTTGCGAACTTGAAGAAATAGCCTAGCATCCATCCTGCAACGGTGGTATAAAACATCATCAGGATGTAGTTGCCGAACATTCCGGCATAACCCATCCAATGCCATTTTTGTCCCTTCTTCTCAAGAACATTGAACGAGGTAGCGATACTCTTTTGGCTCGCGCGTCCGACGGCAAGCTCCATGGTGATTATGGGCAAACCAAGCAGGAAAATAAATATCAGATAAATAAGTACGAAGATTCCTCCGCCATACTGGCCTGTGATATAAGGGAAACGCCATACATCACCCAAACCGATTGCGCAGCCTGCGGAAATAAGGATAAAACCCAGCCGTGAAGCGAACTTTTCTCTTTTTTCCATGTTCCCATTCTCCTGTTTGAAGTTTTATTGGATCAAATTGAACGCAAAGATTATATTATATTTATTCGCTGATATCAACAATTCAATGTATCAGAAATGGGGAAAGTCCACCTGTCTGACAGGAGGTTACAGAGAGGCGGACCTTCCCGGTACTTGATCGTACTTCGTCTATTTCAGCTTTGAATATTTATTCAGATATACGAACCTCATGAGTTTGCATTCGAGAAGACTTATAGGTTCTATCCTTCCGGAAAGGGCAGATGCCATATAAGCCATACAATTCTTTTCAAGAACCATTGATACGGCAGCCGCATCATCCCTGGAAACTCCGCAGCAAAGCGCGCCACTGTACCGGAGCAGAACTGCCGATGAGCTTTTGAGAGCTTTGATGATTTCCCCGGGATCCATATGAGTCGTTTTGACCGATGTCCCGGCTATCTGGGCGAAATCGTCCAGCAGAGGCCGTAGCATGATCCCCGCATGGGATAATACTCTCACCCAGACTGAATCGCTATGTATTACATTGTTGATGTTTTTATTGTTTTTGTAGATTTCATTCAGCACCATCAATTCATCAGCCATTTTAGTTCCGGCATGATCATTGGGAGAAAAATTGGCCGAATCGATTTCAGTAATCCGGTCTTTTACCTTAAGGATAAAACCTTTTTCGGTCCTTTCACTTTCCCATGGATCCATATTGGTGCTGTCAGACAATGAAATATTTTTTCCGGTGAGTACCGATATGGCGAACCAGCCTATTTTGACAGGATCAGTTGAAGAGCCCCCGCTAAGCTTCTTATATTGACCCTCAATGAACCTTTTGCATGAAAGCTCCAGTTCATGAGCGACCCTGAAGGCTTCGTCACAATCAGTTCCAAAGCATAGAGCTCCGTGATTTTTCATTATTACGGCTTTGCCTGAAGATCGGGCCAGCGCTTTTTCGACTCCCCGGCGAAGCTTTTTGGTCCCGGGAAGACCGTAATCGGCGCATATAACTCTGTCTCCCAACAGAGGGAACTCCCCAGTTATGTCTATTGAGTCCAGAACCATCGCACTTACTGCCGAAGCATAGCTCTGGTGGGTATGTATAACGAATCCCGCTTCGGGATATGTTTTGTAAACCAGGGCATGGATGCCTTTTTCGGAAGAGGGCTTGATATTCCCGCTGTAACTAAGATCAGAGACAGATACCTCCACGATGTCATCGGGCGTCAAAGACATATAGTCCCTTCCGCTTGGGGTTATGACAAAATGGGTGTCACTTACCCGGCAGCTTACATTGCCCCAGGTCCGGGCGATAAGCCCGGTCTCAACGAGCTTCCTTCCTGCAAGGACCACAGCTTCTTTTGCTTCACGCAAAGTCATGATGTTACACTTCCCCTCGTCTTTATGTCATCCTGAGCGGAGCATAGCGGAGTCGAAGGATCATATCAGGACCGACTGGACTGCCCCGATTATCAAAATTTATCGTACAGTCTTTCGTATTATTCCTTGATCGCGACATTTGCAAAGACTTTATCAAACCTTGTCAAAACGTCATCTATCATTTCTTCGGTATATGCCGCGCTCGTATACAGCCTGCTTCCGGCCAGTGTCACGATGCCTTCGGCCATATAAGCCGCGCCCATATGTTCCATTTCTCTTTTTCTTTCGGAGGTGGCTTTAAGTATACCAGGGATTTCCCATGGCTTCGACCAGTTGATGGCGAAATGCATGGTTCCCACTGTTTCCAGATGGCAGATCGAGCCCTGATTGAATGCGACAAAGGGCAGGTCATATTTTTTGATGAGCTCCCGGAGGCCTTTTATAAGCCTGTCGCCCATTTGTCCTGCTTTCTGGGCCGCATTGGTCCTTGCGATCTCAAGGAGAGTATAATAACCTGCAACACAGCTCAACGGATTGGCTGCCATGGTGCCGCCCACCAGCGCTTTCTTGTGTTTGCCTTTGCCGCCCGACTGAAGACCTGCAGCCAGATACTTCATATATTCTTTCTTGCCGCCCAGCCCTCCGGCACCGGGATAACCGCCGGCAACAACTTTTCCGAAAACAGTAAGGTCAGGGGAGACGTCAAAGTATCCCTGTGCGCCGGCCATTCCGATCCTGAATGCCGTGACGACCTCATCAAAGATCAGCAGAGCGCCGTACTTGCGGCAAAGAGCTTCAACACCTTTGTTGAAATCTTTGTCAAGAGGCCTGGTTCCGCTTTCAGGACCAACAGGCTCTATCAGAACAGCCGCAGTTCCTCCGCGCAGGCTGTTCAGTCTGAGCTTTCTTTCAAGGTCGTCCAGGTCGTTTGGGAAGAACTCCATGGTATGTCTGAAGCAATGGAGCGGGACTCCGGGAGCCTGTGTCCATTTGGAGCCGGGTATGCGGATCCCGTAGGCCAGCTGATCGCTCCAGCCATGGTATGCACCGCCCATTTTCAATATATACTTTTTCTTCGTTGCAAGACGGGCGACCCTGATGGCAGCCATGCAGGCCTCGGTACCCGAACCAAGCATCCTGAACATTTCCACAGATTTTATATTGTCCGAAATCAGCTTTGCAAGCTTGTATTCATATTCATGAAAGAGTCCGGTAGACGGTCCGCACTCATTCAGAAGCTCGATCACCTTGCTTCTGACCTCGATCGGGTTGCTTCCGAGAACGGTAGGCCCGCCCGCCTGCAGGAAATCGTAGTATCGATTTCCGTCTATGTCATAGAGATATGCGCCCTCGGCTTTTGTGAATACAAGAGGGAAGGGATGGTTGAAGGCCAGATTGTGCTGAACACCGCCGGGAATGATCTCTTTCGCTTTCTCGATCATTTCCCTTGACTTTACGCATTTTTTATTGAAATATTCTTCTTCATATTTTTGAAGCGCATCTTTGCGGATAGTGTAAATGGGTTTTTTGATAAGTTCATCCAACTGCTTTGTTACAGAAGCGGCATCAGGGTACTCAGAAATCGCGAACCTCGTATCCATATAAAAGACCTCCATTCCGCATACACATATTTGATATTCGATATATAAATATGTTGCTCAATACGGTGAATGAATGTTCACTCACTATCATAATATATCATTTCGCTGGAAAAAGTCAACAAATATCAGACCCTTATGTCATTCATCATATTTGTAAAATATATCATGCATCATGTAACATATATCATGTAGCCCAGCACTAAGGGTGGGCTACCCCTAACCTGCATTAAAAGTAATCAGATAACATATATGTACGTCCCCTTGACAATAAGTTGTCAGAAGAACCGTCCCCTTGACAACACTTGAAAAAAATTGACAGTATGATAGAATATGAGTGAATACTCACTCACTAAAGAGGTGGCTGGATGAACTCAGGCTTTTATAAAGATACATTCATGAAAATATCAGAAGAAAAAAGGCAAAGGATACTGGACGCAGCCATAGCCGAGTTCTCGGAGCATGGCTTTGACAGCGCAAATATAAATACTATAGCACAGAGATCAGATGTAAGCGTAGGTTCACTTTATAAATACTTTGAGAACAAGGAAAACCTGTTCCTTGCAATAGTACATGTCGGTGTTGAAAAACTGAAGGCAGTTCTGGAGGATATAATAAAGAGCGATGAAAAGCTGGAGTCCAGGATCGAAAAGATAATAAAGGCCATTCAGGTCCACACGCGTGAAAATGTCCACCTTACAAAGCTGTACAATGAAATGACGACCGAGAACCGCTCAAGTCTTGTCTGGAAGATCGTTTCCGATATGGAAAACGCGACGGCAGGCCTTTATGCATCAATGATAAAAGAGGCAAAAGAAGCGGGATATATCAGAAGTGACATAAATGAGAACCTGTTCGCATTTTACCTTGACAACCTTTTTATAATGCTTCAGTTTTCATATGCCTGCGAATATTATAAAGAGCGGATGAAAATCTTTGTCGGAGAAGATGTTGTAAACAGGGATGAACTGGTTGCCGAACAGTTGATGAAATTCATAAAGGGTGCATTTTTTCTGAAATAAGGCAATAAGGGGGTAATAAGAATGATTATTGCCTATGATGTCGGGACCACGGGGATCAAGACCTGTATATTCGATATTTCCGATACCATAAAGCTTGTAGCTTCCGAAATGGAGGGCTATGAGCTTTTTGTTTTGGAAAACGGAGGAGCGGAGCAGGACCCGGACAGCTGGTGGAACGCCATGTGCGTTACAACCGAAAGAGTCCTCAGGAAAAACAACATTTCGGCAGACAGCATTCAGGGGATATCATTCTGTTCCCAGATGCAGGGACTGGTACTTGTAGACAGTGAAGGCAACCCTGTCCGCAGAGCCATGAGCTACATGGATCAAAGAGCCGGCGAGGAACTGAAGAATGGAATGGCATACGGTTTGCAGATAGCCGGCGTCAATGTATTCAGGCTCATAAAGTCACTGGCAATAACCCATGCAGTGGCGGCAAGCGTCAAGGACCCGGTCTGGAAATACAAATGGGTGGAAAAGCATGAACCTGAAGTCTTCAGGAGAGTACATAAATGGCTTGACGTAAAGGAGTTCCTGATAAGCAAATGTACCGGAAAATTCATTATGACGCCTGACAGTGCCTATGCGACTCTGCTCTATGACACGAGGAAAGGCAGGGAAGGCTTCAGTCCTGAAATGTGCAGGATGCTCGAAGTGAACATGGATCACCTGCCTGAAATAAAAGGATGCTCCGAAATGGTTGGTCGAATAACAAAAGAAGCGGCAGCCCGGCTTCATCTGAAGGAGGGCACTCCGGTATTCGGCGGAGGTGGTGATGCCTCACTGATCGGCGTAGGTGCCGGAGCAGTGGAGCCCGGAGATACGCATATTTACTCAGGGACATCGGGCTGGGTCTCTACGGTCGTCAAAAAGCAGATTGTCGACACTTCGTCAATGATAGCCGCCATTGTAGGTGCTGACAGTGACTGCTTCAATTATTTCGCAGAGCTCGAAACTGCAGGCAAATGCCTTGAGTGGGTGAAGGATCATCTTGCCCTAGATGAAATAGGCATATATCTTGAGAAAAAGAAAATCTCAGACTCGAAGGAGACAGTATACAGAAGCCTTTATGATTATATGATCAGTGCCATCAGGGATGTTCCCCCGGGCAGCAACGGGGTCATTTTCACTCCGTGGCTGCATGGGAACCGGTGTCCCTTTGAGGACTCAAACGCAAGGGGCATGTTTTTCAACATCAGCCTGGAAACAGGCAAGACAGAGCTTATACATTCGGTGCTGGAAGGAGTCTGTTACCATCTGAGATGGATGCTCGAAGCCCAGGAAAAGAAAATCAGAACATCAAATCCGATACGCTTCGTGGGCGGCGGTGCTCTGGCGCCTTTGACATGCCAGATCCTTTCTGACATACTGGGCAGGGAGATCGAAACGGTGGAAGAGCCGCAGAATGCAGGGTCGGTCGGAGCAGCGCTCGTGGCTGCAGTTGGTCTTGGCATCATAAACAGGCTGAGCGAGGCCAAAAGGATGGTCAAAGTCAGCCGGAAATATTCTCCGGATATTAATAATAAGCGGATCTACGACGGGTATTTCGAGGTATTCAAAACCCTGTATAAAAACAATGTATCGAATTTCCGCAGTCTCAACGGGAACAAGGCAGCTGTACAGCGCTATTCAAATCAAACAAAGGAGTGAAACCATGTCAATCGACATAAAAAATCTGACAGAGAAGCAACGGGCTTTTTTTTCGACAGGTAATACATTGGATATCGATTTTCGCATCAATGCCCTGAAAAAACTGAAAGCTGTTATCAAAGAAAACGAAGGCGATATACTGGACGCCCTGAAATGGGATCTGAACAAGTCGCCCTTCGAAGCATACGCGACCGAAGTGGGTTTTGTATATAATGAACTTAACGACGCCATCAGAAACATAAGGAAATGGTGCAAAGCCAAGAGGGCAAGAACACCCATGACACAGTTCAAATCGACTTCATACATCGTTTCTGAACCATATGGAGTAGTTTTGATAATGTCGCCATGGAATTATCCATTTCAACTGACTGTCGCGCCTTTGATCGGCGCTGTTGCCGGCGGCAACTGTGCAGTTGTAAAGCCATCCGCATACTCGCCTGCCACATCGGCCGTACTGAGAAGGATATTGAGCTGTTTTGAAAAAGAATACATCGCTGTTGTGGAAGGCGGAAGAGAAGCGAATCAGGAGCTGCTTAACGAAAAATTTGATTATATTTTCTTTACAGGCAGCGTACAGGTAGGAAAAACGGTAATGGAGAAGGCTGCAAGAAATCTAACCCCTGTTACCCTTGAGTTAGGCGGAAAAAGCCCGTGCATCGTTGACAGGGATGTCGATATCGATCTTGCTGCAAGAAGGATCATATGGGGAAAGATCATCAATTCGGGACAAACCTGCGTTGCGCCTGATTATGTTTATGTGCATAAAGATGTAAAAGACAGCCTCATTGGCTCGATGAAAAGATATATAACCGTATTTTACGGGGAGCATCCATGTGAGAATCCTCAATATCCCAGGATCGTGAACGAAAAGCATTTCAGACGTCTGCTCGGCCTTATCGACAAAGAAAAGGTGTATTATGGCGGTGAGTACGATGAGTCGGGCCTACGGATCTCACCGACCATCCTTGAAAATGTCACCTGGGAAGACGCGGTGATGCATGAAGAGATTTTTGGCCCCATCCTGCCGGTTTTGACGTATGAAGATCCGGAAGAGATATTCTCTGCCATAACCAGTCGTCCTAAACCTCTGGCTCTTTATCTGTTTACCCGAAACAGGAAATTTGAGCATGAAATCATAAGCAGGATCTCATTCGGCGGCGGATGCATCAATGACACCCTGGTCCATCTGGCTACCCCATACATGCCCTTCGGCGGAGTTGGAGAAAGCGGGATGGGCAGCTATCATGGCAAATGGAGCTTTGACACCTTCACGCATAAGAAAAGCATAATGAAAAAATCCTGCTATATCGATATTCCGCTTAGATATCCGCCATATGAGAATAAAATCGATTTGCTGAAGAAGATAATGAAATAAGCCGACATCCTGTCAAAATCATCCTCAGGGTGATTACAGAAACAGGAAGAACCCAATATAATATCATCGGAACCATAGAAAATCCAGTGATTATTTTAAAAGAATAAGCTATTAAGGAGGATAACCGATGAGTACGATTAACAGGCTGATTATCGCATTGTTGGTTGTTGCGCTGTTATTTGCCGGTTGTGGCAGAGTTGCTCCTTCTGATTCCGATGATGTTATAGACAGGGATGAAAAACAGACTATCAGAGAAAAGGATAAGGATGAGCCGAAGCAATCTGATAATAAGGGCTCGAAAAAGGAAGAACCGAAGGCTTCCAAAGGCGGCATTTACAATGAACCGGGAATGGAACTGAGTGATTTTTACGATGCCTTTGACAGTGCTATGAGCCGCTTTGAAGGTGCGATCAACAGTTATGAATCAGATGACTTTGAACTGATAACCGGTATAGGCTTCGACTACCTTGTTCCTACAGCTGCCATAGTCAACTTACCTCCATATGACTATCTGGAGCCTGGTGACAATGCGAAGGAAACAGGCAAAAACGGCAAATTTGACGCAGTGAGGGAGAAAAACGGCGACATTATAACTTTCAGCCAAACCTATACCAATGAAGAGGATGGATTTGGCCCTAACGATAAGAAGGGTGATGTCAAGACATATCAAGGAAAGCTTGATACTAAAAACAATACATTGGAATATGAGTATATTATTGAACGCAACGGTGAGGTAGTCTCGAGATCAATTACGGAGATCGTGCGGCTTTCTGATGGTTCTTATCTGGCACAGGTTTTTGAAATCCCGCAAAAACCTTATGATGACCGGATGAAGCATGAAGGTCACGCCTATTTGTTAAGTTGTGATGATGAAAAGTTTGAAATGATAGTAGCACGGTTTGAGCCAGATTATAATTTAAAATACAAGTCGATAATCGGAGATGCCGGTGCAAGTCTGGAATCTATGGCAGATGGCTATGAAAGACTCAGGGAATACACGGTTACAGAAGATATGGTAAATGCAATAAAATACTGAGCACAGGGGACGGTCCTTTATGCACATTTTGCGTATAGGGGACAGTCCTTTTTCCATGCTTTCCTGCCATTCTGGCAGAATTCTTTAACCATCCTGAGTTGACTCTGTTGTCATTCTGAATGCAGCGAAGAATCTTATATACTGTCCATGCAGGTTTTAAGATTTTTCACTTCGTTCGGAATGACATTTTCATATTATTGATAATACCGGAAGTATTGTGTTATCATATATAATTGTTTGCAAACAGATTCATGCTGTAGGGTGGTAGATCGAAATGATAAAAAGTGAGCTTTTGGGAAGATGGACCAAAGAAAAGTCCGAAGAGCTTTACGGCATCAAAAACTGGGGTGCCGGTTACTTTTCAGTTTCGGACAAAGGCGAGGTCACGGTCAATCCATACAAGGACAACCCAGACGCAGCAGTAAGCTTTATGGACATAATTTCAGGTATTCGGGAACGTGGTCTTAACATGCCTGTTTTAATACGCATCGAAAATTTGCTCGACGCACAGATATCATTTCTCAACGAGTCTTTCAAAAGCGCGATAGAAAAGCTGAATTATAAAGGAACTTACAGAGGGGTATACCCCATCAAGGTCAATCAGCAGCAACAGGTGGTAGAGGAGGTCGCCAAGTTCGGCCAGAGGTATCACCACGGCCTTGAAGTGGGCAGCAAGGCTGAACTTATTGCAGCCCTGTCTGTCATGAAAGACAAAGAAGCCTGCATCATATGCAACGGATATAAGGATGAGGAGTTTATAGATCTGGGTCTGTATGCCATAAAGATGGGTTTCATGCTGTTCTTTGTCATCGAAATGCCGGGAGAGCTAGACATCGTTATGGAAAGATCCCAGATGCTGGGGATAAAGCCCAACATAGGAATACGGATCAAGCTTTCTTCAAAGGCAGGCGGACACTGGACCGAATCAGGCGGTGACAGGAGCATTTTCGGTCTCAATATGTCCCAGATCATCGAGATGGTAGATATATTGAAGGAAAAGAATATGCTGGGGTCATTGAAACTTCTCCATTATCATCTTGGATCCCAGATACCCAATATAAGGGATATAAGGTCGGCTGTTCTGGAGGCTACATGCATATATGCGGAGCTTGTGAAGGAAGGCGCCCCCATGGGATATCTCGATCTGGGCGGTGGACTTGCCGTTGACTACGACGGCTCGAACACCAACTACACAAACAGCCGCAACTACACAGTGGAAGAATATTGCACTGATATCGTCGAGGCTGTTATGATGATCCTCGATCCGGCAAATGTGCCTCATCCCACCATAATAACCGAGTCAGGCAGGACCACGGTCGCATATTACTCTGTCCTTTTGTTCAATGTTCTGGATGTGGAGAAGTTCACAGAATATGATTTGCCTGAAAAGCTTGACAGCGGCCTGCCGGAGCAGATAAAGAACCTGTATGACGTATATAGGAACATATCCATGAAGAATCTGCAGGAATGCTATAACGATGCGCTCTATTACCGCGATGAGATACGGGACTTGTTCAAGCACGGCAAAATAAGCCTGAGGCAAAGGGCATTTGCTGAAAAGATCTTCTGGAACACCATGCATCAGATAGCCAGGGTCAAAACGAAGCTGAAGCACGCACCGCCTGAGCTCGAGGATATAGAGAGCGCCATAGCCGATATTTATTATTGCAACTTCTCGGTATTCCAGTCCATACCCGACAGCTGGGCAATAGATCAGCTGTTTCCTATCATGCCTATGCACAGACTTTTGGAGATGCCCGGAAGAAATGCAGTACTTGCCGACATAACATGTGATTGCGACGGAAAGATAGACAGGTTCATCGATCTTCACGATGTTAAACATACTTTGCCCGTACACGACATCAAAAACAGTGAAGACTATTATCTGGGGATCTTTCTCGTAGGCGCTTACCAGGAGACCCTGGGTGATCTGCACAACCTGTTCGGAGATACCAATGTGGTAAGTATAAGGATACATCCCGACGGTCATTTTGATTTCGTGAAGGAAATACATGGGGACAGCGTTTCGGACGTTTTGTCCTATGTAGAATTCGATCCGAAAAGAATGCTTGAGAACTTCAGGAAAACAGCTGAGAAAGCCATAAGCGAAGGTCTGATAAGCGCAAGCGAGCGCAAGGAGATCATGCAGGCATATGACAACGGTCTTCGCGGGTATACCTATTATGAACGATAATATTTTCGTGATTATTGCAGATACTACCCCTATCACTATAATTGAGTGAAAGGGGTAGTTTTTTTTGGATCTTTTCAGAAGCTACAAACTGATAGAAACTGCTGACGGCTATGACCTTATCCTTTATATCGACACCAATATGAACGATGTGGAGTTCGCCGACGAATTCAATAAAATAGATGAGGATAACAAAAGGCGTTTGAACAATAATATAATCGATTATATCAAAGAGAAATTTCCAAATATAAAGATAAATATGGTCAAGATCATGGCCGGGACTGTTCTCTTATCTTCATTCATGTTAGGATCCCCGGTGACCGCCCAGGCAGCGGAAGCTCCGGCTTCAAGCATAACCAGCACCCAAAACGCGTACAACTACAATGTCAGGGTAGCTGTCAACGGAACACTGCAAACATTCAGCAAACCTCCCTTTATATACAACAACACGACTTATGTTCCGCTGTATGATCTGGGGAAGGCGATAGGTGGAAGTGTCTGGTGGAACGATACGTCCAATACGGTGGGTATAAACAAGAACGATAACATGATCGCCTTTGTCCGGGGATCCGGTCTTGCAAGAGTAAACGGAGTACAGGTGAAGATGCCGCCTTCCATAGTGATCGAAGGTGTGACATACGCCCCATTGAGGTTTATTGCCGAAAACCTCGGATATACTGTGGAACTCAATACATCCACACAGACAGTGAACATCTCGAGTCCCTCAGCTAAAAAGATGAACAGCTACACTGTGGTCGCAGGTGACTCCCTCTGGAAGATAGCAAATAAGTATGGTATTTCGGTGGACAGTCTTAAGAAAGCAAATAATCTGACCGGAGACATAATATATCCGGGACAGGTTCTTATCATACCGGGAGCGGCAGGTACGACACCAGCCCCTTCCACCCCCGCACCCGAACAGCCTCCGGCAAGCAATACCAAATGGCCTGATGTGACATATATAGTCCAGGCCGGTGATACGGCCACATCCATATCAAAAAAATTCGGAGTTCCGGCACAGCAGATATTGAAATACAATTACATGGATGCTGATGAGTGGTTCAATGCCGGAGAAAAAATAGCCATTTCAGGGTATGCTCCGAGAACTTATACAGTGACCCCCGGGCAGGACAAAGCTCCGCTGCGCCGCGGAACAGCCGTTGACTGGAACCTTGAGGGCCAGTATCTGCTGAAGAGAGGGGACACCTTTACAGTGGTTGATGTGGACACAGGAAAACAGTTCAGGGCAAAAATGATCGGAGGGTACAACCACGCCGATATCGAGCCTTTGACAGCTTCGGATACCAATATCATGAAATCGCTCTTTGGAACGTGGAAATGGTCTCCCAGAGCTGTTGTGATATATCATAACGGCATGAACATCGCTGCCTCCCTTTCTGGAATGCCTCATGGTGTAGACACCATCGAAAACGGCGTCAACGGTCATTTTGATTTATATATGAAGAACAGCACGTCCCACAGCACATCGACATCGAAGGTATATATACAGGAGCACCAGAACATGGTGATGAAGGCTGCAGGAAAATGAGTTTAGGGGACGGAGACTTTCATTCATTAAATACGCAGCTTCTTAGAGGGGCAGGCTTGCTGAGGAAACTATGGCTCAGAGGTCTGTCCCTTTTGGACATTTGTGATATAATTAAATCAAATTGATAAGATATGCTGAGGGAGGGGCAAAATGAAAGTACTTTTTATAGGCGGAACGGGGATCATCAGCAGCGCTGTGTCAAAACTGGCTCTGGAAAAGGGGATAGACCTTTATTTGTTCAACAGGAACAATAGAAAAGAGTTCGTGCCTGAAGGAGCTAAAGTAATCCAGGGGGATATACGCAGGGAGGATGAAGCAAGAGAAATATTGAAAGACTATTCCTTCGACGTTGTTGTCAACTGGATCGCTTTTACCCCCGAGCATATAGAGACCGATCTGAGGCTGTTCAGGGATAAAACCGGACAGTATATATTCATAAGCTCTGCATCGGCATATCAAAAGCCTCCGGAGAACTTCATAATAACCGAAAAAACACCGCTTTCCAATCCTTTCTGGGAATATTCCCGGAATAAAATCGCATGTGAAGAGCTGCTTTTTGATGAGTACAGAAAAAATGGTTTCCCGGTCACAGTAGTGCGACCATCCCATACTTATGGAAACACCCTGATCCCATGCATATTCAACAGCCATAAGAGCAGGTGGAGCGTAGTTGAGCGTATGAGGAGAGGAAAGAAGATCATAGTACCCGGTGATGGTACTTCCTTATGGGTATTGACTCATAATACGGATTTTGCCAAAGCTTTTGTCGGGATCTTGGGAAATCCGAAAGCAATCGGAGAGGCATTCCAGATCACCTCTGACGAGGCTCTTACCTGGGATCAGATAACCGATCTCATAGGCGGTGCTGTCGGCGTTAAGCCTGATATAGTCCATATTTCTACTGATTTTATAACCGCCTGCATACCTGAGCTGTACAGCGAGCTGGTGGGGGATAAGATCAACAGTGTTTATTTTGATAACTCAAAGATCAAGGAACTGGTTCCTGAGTTCAAATGCACGACACCTGCAAGGGAAGGCATTAAAAAAACTATAGATTGGTACCTTAAACATCCTGAGCTTTTATGGCTCGATGAAGAATGGGATATGATGTGCGACAGGCTTATAGCTGCCCACGAGGCCGGTATTGCAGCGTATAAAGCCGGAGTCTGATTGAAATTTGATATGATTGTCAAAAATACTTAAGTACTGAAAATAATTACTTGATGACAGAAAGGAAATTTATGCCCGCAGTAAGATACGAACTTATCAAAACATGCAATCAATCAGGAGCAAGACTTGGAATAGTCCACACACCGCACGGAAGCTTTGAAACCCCGGTTTTCATGCCTGTGGGGACCCAGGCAACCGTCAAGGGAATGTCTCCGGATGAATTGAAGGTGCTCGAGGCGAATATCATCCTGAGCAATACCTATCACCTTTTCTTAAGACCCGGACATGAGCTTGTAAGAGAAGCAGGAGGGCTTCATAAGTTCATGAACTGGGATCGGTCCATCCTGACCGACAGCGGAGGCTTCCAGGTGTTCTCCTTAAGTGATCTGCGCAATATAAAGGAGGAAGGAGTTACCTTCCGTTCGCATATCGACGGGTCAAAGAAGTTCATGTCTCCCGAGATATCCATTGAAGTGCAGAATGCTCTCGGAGCCGATATCATAATGTGCTTTGACGAGTGTACTCCATACCCGTGCGAGTATGATTACGCAAAGCGCTCAATGGAGATGACCACAAGATGGGCGAAAAGATGCAAAGCAGCGCATAAAAGACCGGAGGATCAGGCACTTTTTGGAATAGTGCAGGGAAGCACCTACAAGGATCTAAGGATAGAGAGCGCCAAACAGATAACCGACCTTGATTTTCCCGGATATGCAGTAGGCGGCTTAAGCGTGGGCGAACCAGGAAGCGTTATGAATGAGATCCTGGAGGAGACAGTTCCTTATCTTCCTGCGGACAAGCCCAGATACCTTATGGGAGTGGGAAGTCCGGATTATCTGATAGACGGAGTCATAAGAGGCATCGATATGTTCGATTGCGTGCTTCCCACCAGAATAGGACGCAACGGTACTATTTTCACATCAAAGGGCCGGGTCATAATAAGGGATGCAAAATATGCAAAGGATTTTTCACCCATGGATGACGAATGTGACTGCTATGCCTGCAGGAATTTCTCAAGAGCATATATCAGGCACCTGTTCAAATGCGGAGAGCTTTTGGGATTGCGGCTTGCCACATGGCATAATTTAAGGTTCCTCATAAAACTCATGGCTGATGTGAGGGAAGCTATCAGGAACGACAGGCTCCTTGATTTCAGGAAGGAAGCATTTGAAAGGCTCGGATACAAGGAATCTTGATTTTTAATTGCTAACCTTAAGAAAATACTATATAATAACAGGGTGTAATATTACTAAATTATGCAAAAAGATCAGCAGAAATATACGGAGGGTTTGTATGGAATTTTTATCTAACTTTTTGTCTTTCGCAGCTGAAACAGGTACTGTGGATCCTAACGCCTCGGGCGCTGAGCTGGCTGCAGGAAACTGGATAGCAATGCTGTTCCCGCTTCTGTTATTGGGTCTGTTTTATGTTATTCTGATCGTTCCTCAGAAGAGGAAAGAGAAAAAGCACAGAGAAGCATTGGCAAGTGCTATCGTTGGTGATCAGATAGTAACAATCGGCGGCATTGCCGGTAAAATAGTAAATATCAAGGATGATGAGATAACATTTGAGACAAGTATCGAACGCACAAAAATAACAGTTAAGAAATGGGCTATAAAGGATATAATCAAGCCGATCCAGTCATAATGCGGAGATGCCGGTCAATATCAGCAAGGCATTCCGGAACTTAGCCGAAACTATGGAACCTCTAATAGATGTGCAGCAGATATCTATTAGAGGTTTAATTGTCACAGGGACGGTTCTCCCTGACATGTCACAGGGACAGACAGGGCAGGAAAGACGCAGTCTGACGATTTAAAATAACTGAAAAAATCGCTCCCTGAATGTTATGCTGAGTACAGCGAGCAATCTTATAAGATTCTTCGGTCGCTAAACTCCCTCAGAATGACAGGGTAAATTGCTTCGAAGTGTTTACTTGTGTCATCCTGAGCAGAGAAAACGCTTCGCGTGTTCTCCTGCGAAGGATCTTATAAATCAAAAGTTTCAAGCGTCGAGGTATTTATATGAACGAATATCTGGCAGTTGGCAAGGTTGTCAATACACATGGTGTGAGGGGTGAGCTCAAGGTCATGCCCATGACCTCGGACTTGTCCCGTTTTGAATACCTGTTTTTCGTTACAGTGAACCATGGCGGCGATTACAGGGAATACAGGGTTCAAAACTGCCGTATACATAAAAACTTTGTGCTTGTCAAATTAAAAGGCATCGAAAACATGAACGAAGCTGAAAAACTCAAGGGACTTGAGCTTTTAGTCCACCGCAAGCACGCAAAACCTCTTGAAGAAGATGAATTCTATATCTGCGACATCATCGGCATGGAGGTTTATGAAGGGGATACTTTTCTGGGGATCCTTACCGACGTATTGGAAACCGGCAGCAATGACGTTTATATAATAACTGACAAGGATAAAAATGAAATCCTTCTTCCTGCACTGAAATCAGTCGTTGAAAAGGTGGATCTGGAAGGCAGGCGCATGCAGGTGAAAATTCCGGAGGGTTTACTTGATGAGGTTTGACGTATTGACCCTTTTTCCCGAAAGCATCGATGCGTTTTTGAATGAAAGCATAATAGGAAGGGCAAGGGAGAAAGGAATAATTACAGTAAACACGATAAATATACGCGATTTTTCTCTGGACAAGCATAAGAAGGTGGATGATTACCCCTATGGCGGGGGATCCGGAATGGTTATGACGCCACAGCCTATCTACGATGCCTGGGAGCATGTTGTAAAGCAATGTGGCAGAAAGCCCAGAACCATATATATGAGCCCGCAGGGAACCCTGCTGACTCAGGAAACTGCCCGGAGGCTCAAAAATGAAGAGCATTTGATACTTCTCTGCGGACACTATGAGGGTATCGACGAAAGGATAATCGAAGAAATAGTCGATGAGGAGATCTCAATCGGTGATTATGTACTGACTGGTGGGGAATTGGCCGCAATGGTGCTGATCGACTGTGTAAGCCGCCTGGTGGATGGGGTTTTGAGCTCGGAGGACGCTTATTCTAACGAATCTCATTACAATGGACTTTTGGAGTTTCCCCAATATACAAGACCTCCGGAATTCAGAGGGCGAAAGGTCCCGGAAATACTGCTTTCCGGACATCACGCAAATATAGAAAAATGGCGTTTTCTTCAGATGCTGGAGAGGACAAAGGCCAAGAGGCCTGATTTGTATGAAAAATATGACAGGGAAAACCACGAAAAGGTTTTAGAAGCTTACGGCCTTTTGCCGAAGCGAAAGAGAAGAAAAAAGGCTGGTAGTGAAAATGTCGAAAAAGGAACCGCTGGCATATCGGATGTCACCCCGGAATCTTGATGAGTTCGTGGGTCAGGAGCATATCATTGGCGACGGAAAGCTTTTGAACAGAATGATCAAGGCTGATAAGATATCATCCATCATTTTGTTCGGACCTCCCGGTACGGGCAAGACTTCCATCGCCAGAATCATTGCCAATACTACAAAAGCGGCTTTTTTCAAGCTTAATGCTGTAACAGCAGGAGTCAGGGACATAAAGCAGATCGTTGAAGATACTCAGAATACTTTTATAAACCCGGCCGGAAAATCTGTGCTTTTTATAGATGAGATCCACCGTTTCAACAAAGCCCAGCAGGATGCGCTTTTGCCACATGTTGAAGACGGCACTGTGGTCCTGATCGGGGCAACGACCGAAAATCCTTTCTTTGAAGTCAATAAAGCACTGATATCCCGTTCTACTGTTTTCATGCTGGAACCGCTCAGGAAGGAGCATATTGAGCAAATTGTAAAAATGGCTGTGGAAGACAGGGAACGCGGTCTGGGCAACCTCAAGATAAATATCGGCAATGAAGCCATATCCCTTCTTGCCGATATGTCGGGGGGAGATGCCCGCATAGCGCTGAATGCACTGGAGCTTGCTGTTCTTACGACCGATATGGATAAGGACGGATTTTACAGAATCACCCCCGAAGTGATCGTTGATTGCATTCAGAAAAAGCCGGTCAGATTTGATAAGTCGTCAGAACAACATTACGACAACATAAGCGCATTTATCAAATCAATGCGGGGAAGTGACCCCGATGCAGCGCTTCTCTACCTGGCAAAAGCCCTTTATGCAGGCGAAGATCCTGAGTTTCTGGCCCGAAGGATAATGATATGCGCATCTGAGGATGTGGGCATGGCCAATCCAAACGCCCTTTTGGTTGCAACTGCCGCCGCACAGGCGGTCCATATGGTCGGAATGCCTGAAGCAAGGATTATTCTGGGCCATGCTGCAGTCATGGTTGCCACAAGCCCGAAATCCAATTCGGCATATATGGCTCTGGAAAAAGCTCTGTATGACGTGGAGCATAAAAATACCGGAGAAGCTCCGATGCGCCTTCGAAATGCGCCGGCAAAGGGAATGGAAAGCCTGGGATATGGTGTGGGATACAAATATGCCCATGATTTTCCGGGAAATATCGTCGATGATATGGAATATATGCCTGAAGAGATGAGAGGAACGATATATTATGAACCTACAGGAAACGGATATGAAGCGAAGATAAAGGAATGGCTGGAAAAACGCAGAAATAAAAAGAACATGAAAGGAAATTAAGGGGCTGAAGCATCATGTCTGATATAAAAAAGAAAAAGATCAATATCAGAACCATTCTTTCGGTATTTCTACTGACAGCCGGGCTTCTTCTTGTTTTGGTGCCGTTGATCATGACTTATTATAATACAAAAAGGAATAATGATATTATCGAAGAGTTTCTGAGAGAGTCGGAGCTTGTGGTCAGCGAACTGGAATCAATGGAGATCGAAGATGTGGATCCTATTGATATAATCCCTGTTGAAACCCAAACAGAGAATATTCCCCATGACCCCCCTGCTGTAGAATCTCCGGATAATAATCCCACTCCGGAAGCGACCGAACAGCCTGCTCCAACTGAAACACCGTCTGAAGATCCTTTTAGACTTCCTACAAAGAAGCCTAAAATGACCAAAGAAGAAATGAAAAAGCGAACCACCGGGATTTTGATAATTCCCAAGATCGACGTAAAGATGCTCATTATGGACGGAACTGACGATGCCACACTCTCTGTCGCCGTAGGCAGAATGACAAATACAGATAATTTTGATGAAGTCGGGAATTGCGTTCTTGCAGGACACAGAAGCTATACCTTCGGAAAATATCTGAACCGTCTGAACGAGCTTGAGGCGGGAGACAAAATAACAGTGCAGCTGAAAAACAAGACCCTTACCTATACGGTTTATAAATCACATATAATCGAGCCGACCGATTTTTCCATCCTCAACAGGAATGGTACCGACAAGATCCTGACCATATTCACCTGCCATCCTCCGGGAGTAGGTTCCCACAGGCTGGTAGTCCACGCAAAGCAGGATGAGTGAATGAGTTTTGGGGACGGAGGCTTTGACTCATTTTTCTGACTGATTGATGATAAAATGAGTCAAAGCCTCCGTCCCCAAAACTCAATGCGCTTATGCAGATACAGCTTTCTCGAGCCTTTCTATGCCAACCTTGATACGTCTTAATGTTTCGGCCTTTCCAAGGATATCAGCTATTTCTATAGCCCCTCCGGGTGTTACTTCCCAACCGGTGATGGCTGTGCGTATAGGCCAAAGCATTTGTCCGTTTTTGATGCCAAGACGCTCGATAAGGCTCATAAGGCTATCATGAATGGTCGTCTCATTCCACTCATCGATGGCTTCAAGGACAGGCAAAGCCTCCTTTAAGCTTGTCAATGAGTTTTCGAGTGTGGTTTTCATCTTTTTATGAACATAGATATTAAGGTCATAATCGCAAAGCTCATTGAGGAAGCCCACTTTTGATGGTATCTCAGTCAGTACTTCAGTCCTGTTCTGCAGTATCCTGCTTACTTTGCTCAGATCAATGTCTTCGTTGGTTATTGCTTCCTTCAGGTATGGCAGGGCCAGCTCATGGAACTTTTCAGGGCTCATTGTTCTGATATGCTGGGCATTGAACCATGTCAGCTTATCCATATCAAAGGATGAAGGCGACTTGCTTATATGCTTGATATTAAAAGCCTTTTCAAGCTCAGCAAGAGTAAAGATCTCCTGATTAGAATCCGGTGACCAGCCTAAAAGGGCTATGAAGTTGACTATGGCCTCTACCAGATATCCCATTTTCAGAAGATCCTCAAAGGTGGCATCTCCTTTGCGCTTTGAAATTTTGGAACCGTCAGGCTTGACTATAAGGGGAAGATGGACGTACACCGGTATCTCCCAGCCAAACGCTTTATAAAGAAGATTATATTTCGGGGTAGATGTCAGATACTCGCTCCCTCTTACCACATGAGTAATGTTCATCAGATGATCGTCTATGACATTTGCAAAATTGTATGTGGGAAGACCGTCGCTTTTTATCAGTATCTGATCCTCCAGCATGTTGTTTTCAATGGTGATGGTCCCATATACCGCATCTTCGAATGAAGTGGTGCCTTCACGGGGCATCTTCTGACGGATAACATAAGGCACACCGCTTTTCAGCTTTTCCTCAATCTCAGCCTGTGAAAGATTCAGACAGTGGCGGTCATACATAAAGGTCTGATTTTTGGCCTCGGCCTCGGCCCGCAGGGCATCAAGCCTTTCCTTGCTGCAGAAGCAATAGTATGCATGGCCATTTTTCACAAGTTCCTCGGCATAGGGTTTGTACAAGTTCTTCCTCTCGCTTTGAACATAGGGGCCATAAGGTCCGCCGATGTCGGGACCTTCATCGTGTCGTAAACCGCAAAGCTTGAGTGTTTTATATATTACGTCAACAGCGCCTTCGACATACCGTTCCTGGTCGGTATCTTCAATACGCAGAATAAACTTTCCGCCCTGCGATTTTGCAATGAGATACTCATAAAGGGCTGTCCTTAAATTCCCAACATGCATGTATCCGGTTGGGCTTGGCGCATAACGTGTTCTTACCTGACGTTGCATAAAAATCTATCCTTCCGATGTTTATATTGTATATTTCATACGGGTCTTCCCCCGCTTTTTCTGTTGCCTCATTTTCGGTATGTAAATTTCACCAATGCTTATTATACACGATTTTTTCATATTTTACAGCTTAAATGTAACCGGTGTGATGTACTCCTGAGACAATAATAACACTTTAAAAGAAATCACTATTAAAGTATAATGCTATTGATGAACCAAAACAAACATGTTTCGTCAAATTTAGTGAAGGAGGGAGGAAGTTTTTTTGACTCCTTCGGAAATTACGAATGAGATAACAAGGTTGATAGAAGAATATGGCAACGATGTTCTCAGAACAGCGACTGTAATACTGAAATCCAAAGAACTGGCAGAGGATGTTTATCAGGAGACTTTTCTCAGGGTCGTTCGTTCCTATTCAAGCTATCGCAGAGAAAGCAGTGAAAAAACCTGGATCATCAGCATAGCCGTAAATATCTGCAGAGACTATATGCGCAGCGCATGGAAAAGGCGTGTTGTTGTTACCGATGATTTTTTGACCTATTCTTCTGAAAGTGATACTGAAGATATTATAGAAAAGAGGAGCGAGAAACAGGCGCTTCTGAACGCTATAATGAAGCTTCCGGACAAGTACAGGGAAATCATCCATCTTCACTATTATCAGGAGATGGGTATTGATGATATATCCAAAGTTTTGAAGATTCCGGGGGGAACTGTGAAGAGCAGGCTCTTCAAAGCAAGAGCGCTGCTTCACGATATGATTGGAGGTGAGGCTCATGGCTGAATCATTGAAAAGAAAACCGAATAATGACGCGATCAATGATGACATGATAAAAGATGCTTTAAAGACAGGGCTATCGAGCATAAAAGCCTCGGATTATCTTGTTAACAAAACATTGCTAAAATGTCAGGAAGAAATAGAAAAAGGAAAACAGAAATCAAGAGTATTTATACCCTGGATCCTCAAACTGGGTACACCTTTGGCAGCAGGAGCCCTTGTTCTGACACTGGTTATCAATTCAGGCAATCTTCGCATGAAGAGCGATTCAACGAATATGGCACCTCAGGCCTCGGCAAACGGTTTAATGAGTAAGTTTGATGCGGAGGAAGCCCAGATCAAGGCAGGGCAGGCACCGGCACCGACCCCAAGTCCTGAAGAGTCTGTGGCATCCCAGGAAATCGTTGACAAAGAATTTGGTGAAGACATTAAATTTGGAGTTGGACTTACTGCAGATAACCATGATGACATAAGCGGCAGGTCTGAACAGGAAGAAAAAGTGGCTGTTGAAACTCTGGAACCCACTGAACCATCTGCAAGATCAAAAGCCTCGGCGCTGTATTCGTCTGCAAAACGTGAATCCGGCATCAGTAAGACTTCCATTACCGAGCTGGAGCAGCTATTTACAGAAATAGTCAATATTTACAATCAGGCCAACGAAACAGGACTGATACTGAATGAAGGGACCATATTGCGCGTCACATGCCTTCCGAAGGAAGGTGTCAGTGCCCGAACGCTTATCGAATCTGAAGATTACGATGAGGTATTGAGTGACGAAGGATACTGGGCTTTGCCTTTGGTAGACCAAAACGGCAACATTGAAAAGATCCTGACTGTATGCGATTATGATCAGGTAGATCCTGACGCGGTATCAGGCATGGATATCACATACACAATAGAAAGAAACAAGTATGTTGTTTCTGAACTCTCAGTAGGTGACAGTATCGGTTCTGATCTCAAAGATCTTTTAAGTGAGATTCTGTATGATCTCGGGGATATCAGAAAATCCGGTCTGGTGATAGTTGATATAAATAACGGGACCGACTTTATAGCCATTGTCGATATGGGAGAAAGAAAGATGATCGTTCCACTGCTGATGAACGACGGCATATTTGGTCTGGAAAACAAGAAGATATACAACTGGTCGATGTTTACACGGATAGTCGGCAAGAATCTGGAGCAGTAATACTGCTCCTTATGTTTTCGACAGCGGAATTTATTTCTTTGAAAAAAGTGTTGACAAGAAGAGCAAACCTCATGTAATATAGTAAATGCGGTTCGGAAACGAGCCAAACAAAAGGATATGGGAGAATTCCCGAGTGGCCAAAGGGGGCAGACTGTAAATCTGTTGTCTGACGACTTCGGTGGTTCAAATCCACCTTCTCCCACCAAAAAGAAAACCCGACATTAGTTTGTCGGGTTTTCTTTTTGGTTTTTCGGGAGAGGTTGGATTTATACCATTATATGATCAATGTGTTTATTTGAAATAATTATAAATATAAGATAAAATACTACATATACAAAAACAGAAAGTGAGATCAATGGATAAATTATATATCGCGACCGGCCAGGATCCTTTGAGGATGACGCTGGATTTGCTGAATAATGTACACCCTCTGAAGGGTAAAGACAAGGACATAAAAATCGGCATCAAACCCAATCTTGTATGCGCATCTCCGGCAAGTCAGGGTGCAACGACTCACCCTGAGATTGTTGAAGGTATTATCATCTATCTTCAGCAAAATGGATTCAAAAATATCCGGATCATCGAGGGTGCCTGGGTGGGGGACAACACCAAACGGGCTTTCAAGGTATGCGGGTATGAGGATTTATCAAAGAGGTATAATGTTCCTCTTGTCGATTTAAAGGACGATTCCTGGGTCACTAGATCCTATAAAGGATTGGATTTAAAAGTATGCAAAACCGTATTTGATATAGATTATTTGATCAATGTCCCGCTTATCAAGGGCCATTGTCAGACCGGGATCACCTGCGCTTTGAAAAATCTCAAGGGCTTGATCCCTGATTCAGAAAAGAGGAGATTCCATACTATGGGTCTCCACAAGCCCATCGCCTGGCTGAATGCCGTAATAAAGCAGGATCTGATCATAGCAGACGGTATATGTCCCGATCCGTATTTTGAAGAAGGAGGAAGGCCTGCAAACCTTAACAGGATCCTTCTCGGCTTCGATCCTGTGCTGATGGATTGCTATGCCGCGCATATCCTTGGCTATAAGCCCGAGGATATAAAATATATAAAACTGGCTCAGGATGAAGGGATAGGAAGGCCGTTGAGCGACAATACCCGGATCATCAACATCTATGAGCCTGATCACCAGGATGACACAAGGATCATCCAGAAAGATAAAAAATATCTGAAAATAGTTGATGAGGCAGATGCCTGCTCAGCATGCTATAGTAATCTTGCAAGCGCGCTGGAACAGCTGAACTCTATGGGTATAACCGAAAAGTTCGCAGATCAGATTTGTATCGGACAGGCCTACCGCGGCTATAAAGGAGTCCTGGGCATCGGAAATTGCACCTCCAGCTTTAAAATATACCTGCCCGGCTGCCCGCCAAAAACGGAGGATATTATTAAGTTTCTGAAAGAACAAAGCAATGATCAGACATAAGTATAGAATAAAAATCCATCGCTTTACTCAGGCTTACATGCAGGAATGTGCCTGCATGTAAGATTATTCATGACAAAATGCGAAGCATTTTGGTTCGTCAGAATGACATCAGGGAATGACTTTTTAAGTAGTCTACGGGCAGATCTTTTATCTGTTCTTGGTAAGATACATGTAAGGTTAACTTGACACGATTATTGAAACCTGTTATCTTTATGATGTAAGGTTAACCTGACACAACCTGAGGTGATCATTTGAAGAACCTGGTCAAGTATTACAGAGAAGAAAGAAAACTGACTCAAAAGGAGTTAGGGGAACGGGTAGGAGTATCCAGACAGGCTATAAATGCAATTGAAACTGGCAAATTCGACCCGTCCATCTGGCTTGCCTATGATCTGGCAAAATTCTTCGGAGTGTCCATTGAAACTTTATTCTTATTCGAGGAGAGCGATAGAAAATGATCAGAATATTGAGATATCCAGCCGTCAACGGTTTATTTATCAGCTTATTCTCTGCTTTTTATTCTTTTATATTTATTATTACTGCCGGTCATATAGAGTTTCAAAGCATATTGTATTACACACACGAAGGGCAGAAATCGAAACCCTTCTGGGGCGGCTGGGCCGCCTTTCTGCATGAGGGGAACCAGAAGATTTTTAAATATGACATGCATATGTCATATTTAAGCGGTATAATTGGCATAGGAACGGTGGGTGTATGGGTTTTTGTTGTCGTTCGGAAAGTATCTCGAAGTTCTGGAACCGGTGCATATCCGGGATATTGTCAAAGATAAGATGATCAAAGCAATTAAAAAGTATTCAGAAGAATAACAGATTTTATTGAATCGATAGCAAACTCCGTTCGGCTACATTAGTGCTCTGCGGCTGTCAAAGGCTGCGCTGGTACTCAGGGATCAAAACAAAGATTCTTTCCAGACCAAATAAATGAAAAGGCGACCGATATGTATGGTCGCCTGTTTATTTTGGAGCCAACTGCCTGCTCATTATCGACAATAAATTTAGATTTTTAATTTGAATGTTTTGATCTCATAAGGCATCAACTCGAATTCAAATGCTTTTCCCGATACAGGGACAGCTTTTGTTTCATTCTCCATCAAATCACACTCATGAACTTCGGAAAGCTCCGTGAAAAATTCGAGGGTGGCCTTAGTTCTCCGGTTATAGCACTCATATAGCCTTATGATGATATCATCACTGTCTTCGGCCTTCTTGACAGTCTCTAGAATGACATTCTCCCGGTTTACATGAGCCATTGACATTCGAGAGGGCAGAGAGCCCGGATGAGCCTCTTCAACATGGCCATACAACGGGCAGTTCAGCGAATATGCCATCTGAACCGTATTGCCGCTGCGCCAGCCTCCCATATGGGGGTACAGTGAATAGGTGAATTCATGGGTTTCCCTGTCTGCGTCCTCATTGGGATATGTCGCCGATTTCAGCAGGGTGATCCTCATAACGCCATCCTTGATGTCGTATCCATATTTGCAGTCATTGAGCAAGCTTACACCATAATCGTCCTCCGACAGATCTGCCCATTTATGTGCGCAAACCTCAAAGCGTGCATAGTCCCAGCTCGTATTCCAATGGGTCGGCCTTTCGACGTTTCCGAATTGGATATCATATGTTGCTTTGTCGCTGTGGATATCAACCGGGAATGCGGCCTTAAGAAGTATGTGCTTTTCCTTCCAGTCTATTTCGGTTTTAAAGTCGATCCTTGGGATATCGTTATACAGTATTACTGTCTGACTGATAACCGAATCCAGGAATTTTCTCTTTATCCTAAGAGAGGTGCGAACAGGCCCGTCCTCAACTAATTCAACACCTTCAACATCATTGATCTCCCACATCTTATCCTGATAGTAGATGTTGATGTCCCAGGCATCAAAGTTGAAGGGTTTGTCTTCAAAGGCTTGAAGCACGTTTGCGCGGCTTCCTTTGCGGATAATTTCCCTTCCGCATCTCTTGTCGGTCAGAGAGATGATATTATACTCATCATCGAATCTGACAGCAAAAAATCTGTTCTCAAGCTCTTTGGTAATCGGCTTATAGGTTGGTTCAGGTCCGCAGGATACATATTTTAGTGAATACGTCTTGTATCCTTTTGCCGGAATATTTTCAGCATAGAAGATGGCCTTTCCGTCATCTGTGTGCTGGAGCGGGACATCATTTCCATCCTGATCCTCGAGAAGGGAATTTTCAGGGATATCTACAGTTACGATATCGCTTCTTTCAAATCCAAGCTGGTTCATGACCACCACAGAAGGCCCGGGAAGATCTATTTTTTCAGCTATAGACCTGATCGAGGATCCAAGAAGGGCCTGGCCCTGCCTGAATACTTCCCGGTATTGTTCGAGGGAATCTTCGTATACTTCCCTGATGGAAGAACCGGGCAGGATATCATGGAACTGGTTCAGCAAAACAGTCTCCCAGCAATTGTTAATGATATCGGAGGGATATTCCGTATTTCCGACAACATGATCCAGGGAAGACAGCCATTCCATGTCCTGCAGCATAAATTCGCTCTTACGGTTGAACTTTTTGTTCCTCGCCATGGATGTGTAGGTTCCGCGATGGTATTCCAGATAAAGCTCACCGATCCATTTTGGAAGCTTTGGATCGCTTAGTGTATTTTCTTTTAATCTTTCCAGGTACTCAAGGGCTTTCCCGAGCCTGACTCTCGGACAACCGGGGATACCTTTATGAAGCCTTTTTGCATTCTCGAGCATTTCCTTTGTCGGACCGCCGCCGCCATCGCCGTACCCGTAAGATACAAGTACCTCATTGTTCAATGATTTTTGCTGGTATCTCAGCCATGAACCAAGGATCTCATCGGGATTCAGATTGGCGTTGTAGGTTGTGGAATGGGAATGAAGCCATCTTCTGGTCGTTGAACATGCTGTCAGGAAATGTGTCAATATTCCTGTGCCGTCCAGGCCTACCCACCAGAACGTATCATATGGCATCTTGTTATATTCATTCCAGCTGATTTTGCTGGTCACAAAATATTCAATACCGGACTTCTTGAGGATCTGGGGAAGAGCAGCGCTATAGCCGAACACGTCCGGAAGCCACAGGATCTTGTTTTTCACACCGAACTCACGCTCGAAGAACCTTGTTCCGAACAGGATCTGACGAACCAGCGACTCGCCTGAGCTCAAATTGCAGTCAGCTTCAAGCCACATTGCCCCTTCGGGCTCCCAGCGCCCTTCTTTGATCCGTTCACGGATCTTTTCATAAACACCGGGGTAATCCTCTTTAACGAACTGATACAATTGAGGCTGGCTGGACATGAAGATATATTCAGGATAATGCTCCATGAGATTGAGTACTGTGGAAAAGCTTCTACCGGCTTTTTCCCTTGTTTGTCTTACGGGCCAGAGCCACGCGACATCAATATGAGTGTGGCCGACGCACCATGCTGTGATCTCATCTTCGGTACAGTACTTGCCGTAGAATTCCTCTTCCAGGTATTCATTAGCCTCATGGACCGAGCGATAATAATCGTCCGAGCAAGGTTTTCTCAGATCCAGCAGGTTGACTGCATAGTCCAGATATTTAAGGATATTTATTTTCCGTTTATCTTCAGATTCCAGCAGCGCGGCAACATCAAGGGGGACCTTGATGTTGTAGTACAGCTTTTCGATCTCCCTGTCAAGGACAGCGATCTGGGAGCGCAGCTCGACCAGACCGTCGAGGGTACCGGAATAAGCGTTGAGCGCAATTATGTAGCTTTCGCCGGCAACAGCCGAAGATGCAAGCTCGATTTCTCTGTGATTGACATCCAGACCCTGGATCAGGTTTCCATTCACATAAATAAAAAACTGAGGATTTGTTGCGTCCCACTGACCTTCCCGGCCGGTTTCGAGACGGTATACCACAGTTTTTCCATGAAATTTCTCAGGGATGGATATCTTTGTTCTGAACCAAAAGTGCGAATCACGACCGCCCCATCTGTCGCCTGTACGGAAGTCATCCCACCGGCTGTCGTCAAGGTCGGGACGCTCATTGCCCCGATCATTTCCTTTTAACATTTTATATGAGTCGATCTTGACAGAGTCAGGGTAACATCGCATCTCAAGTTCCTTAAGTATCTTCTTGATTTTCTGTTCGGTAAAATACATATCGATCCTCCGAAAATATTAGTTTTATTTAAAATCCCCAGGCACCAGGCAAACCGGGGAACAGGCTGTCCGGCAAAAAATACCGGCTGAAGCTATTTTAACATGACAGGATTTTCAGGGCAACCAGAGCATTCCATCATTATATATATTTGCCGGGTAATTTATTGATCATTTGGCATTTAAGCATCATTACCTTCTTATCATTGATGTTGTTGAAATTTAATGTAAAAAAGTGAATAGAAATATGATACTATGTTATATGGTTGAGTTCTAGTCAATTACAGGAGGAAAATCATGCTGACGGTATTCAGGGAGCGTCCGCCGATCGTTCTTGAGGCACAAAAGGCACAGTTTAAACCACATTTTATTATCCAGGTCTTTATTTTTATCGGAATATTTTTGGCGTCTCAGGTCACAATGTCGATACCTATGCTCATTTTCGGGGCAGTATACGGATTTAGGGCAAGCTTGAGCAGTGCTGTCAGCGATGCAGTTGGTCCGAATGACAGGGAAGCAATGAATAATGTCATACTGGAAGCAATGAGCGACATGCTTCTCCCATACTTGTTCCTGACCATATTCCTGATCATATTTGCCATCATATATTGCAGATCAGTAGAAAAGAGAAGCCTGTATTCCATGGGGTTCAACAGGAAAAAAGCATTTTCTGATTACATAACAGGTCTTTTAATAGGTTTTCTGATGTTTTCCGCAGCCGTTTTGATAGCTTTTTTATGCGGTACCCTCACCTTCGATGGTTTCGTATTGGGGGACGGTATATATCTTCTGTTGGCTTTTTTCGCAGGCTTTATGATCCAGGGTATGGGGGAAGAGGTGCTGACAAGGGGATACTTCATGATCTCTCTTGCCAACCGAAGCTCATTACTGCTGGCTGTTCTTACTAACTCAGTGCTTTTCGCCCTGCTTCACTCCTTCAACAATGCTGTCGATACATTGCCCCTTGTCAATATTGCTCTGTTCGGCATTTTTGCCTCGATTTATACTCTCAAGATGAACAGCATATGGGGCATAAGCGCTGTCCATACGGCATGGAACTTTGTCCAAGGAAATGTTTTCGGCATCAGTGTAAGTGGTAATCCTGTCAAAGTATCGCTGTTATCGTTCAGGCCCAAAGAAGTCGGTACTATCATAAACGGCGGAGCTTTTGGTCTGGAAGGCGGCCTTGCTGTAACAACAGTCCTTGTGATCTCAATAATCATTTTGCTTTCGTTGGATGGAAGAGAGCTGAAGGCTGAAGTGCCGGAATCAGCCCATCTGTTGAACAGAGCCTGATTTTGATTTGGGGGATATCAAAGTGAAGAAACAAAAGACAATTGTACACAAAATCATGCTGTTTACGGTTTTATTCATTGCCGTTATTGGATTTTCGATGACACCCGGGTTTTCCGACGATGAAGCAGTTGGGGAAATACCTGCGGTGAACGTCAGGGGAAAGGTTACCAAGGTATTGGAATACAGGCAGGATGATATCGATTATTCCGGAGGCAGCATATCCAACAGCGTTCAGGTCCTCGAGGTAAAGATCATAACTGATGGTCCGTATAAAGACAAAGTCATAGTGACCGAATATGGCTTGAACATTTCTTTGGGGCAAAACGAAGAAAATATCAGACTGAAGGCCGGAGACGAAGTTCTATTGGTGCTTGAGCTGGACGAAAAGGGTGAAATAGCCCAGTCTTTCATATATTCGGTGGTAAGGGACAAATATCTTCTGCTTCTGCTTGTCATTTTCGGGTTCATAATCCTGTCCATCGGCAGGCTAAAGGGTTTGAAGGCTCTGATTTCACTGACGTTGACCATACTGGCCATAATTTATATACTTGTTCCGCTTATCCTGAAAGGATTTGATCCTGTATTTGCCTCCATATGGGTATGTATTGTCATAACAGGCATCACGCTGCTTCTGGTCAGTGGATACAACAGAAAGACTCTTGCCGCTGTCATAGGGACTACCGGCGGTGTAGTTGCAGCCGGATTCCTTGCTCAGATCGTGGGAGGGCTCGCAAAGCTGACCGGCCTTGGCAATGAAGAATCGCAGATGCTGATGTACATACCTCAGAACATATCATTCAATTATAAAGGCCTGCTGTTTGCCGGCATACTTATAGGCGCGCTCGGTGCGGCTATGGATGTTGCCATGTCATTGTCGTCGGCCATGTTTGAGATAAAGGATATCAATCCGGAGATCAGGAAAGGAGCTCATATCAAAGCAGGCATGAATATAGGACGTGACATGATAGCAACAATGTCTAACACGCTCATACTTGCTTATGCCGGAGGTGCACTCCAGCTCCTGATCCTTCTCGTAGCCTATCAAATACCGTTTTATGAGATCATCAACCAGGATGGCTATGCCAGCGAGGTAGTACGATCATTTGCAGGCAGCATAGGGCTTATACTTACTATCCCTATAACCGCTATGGCAGCAGGTTTCCTGAGTGAGAAAAAAGAAAAGCACGATTATAACAGATATTACAGATAGCTTAAAATAAAAGACGACCGGTAATAATCGGTCGTCTTGTCATTCTTAGGCCATTTACTGGCCGAAGGATCTAATATCCTGATATCAATAGGTCTCTACGAACAGTTCGAAGAAGGCCTGAGGATGTACGCATGCAGGGCATTTTTCAGGCGCGCTGGTGCCTTCATGTATGTACCCGCAGTTTCCGCATTTCCAGAGTGCCTTTTCTTCTCTCTGGAATACCCGGCCTTTTTCAATATTCTCAGCAAGCTTCAAAAATCTTGTTTCATGCCTTTTTTCAGCAGAAGAGATCATTCTGAAAGCATTGGCTATTTCGGGGAACCCTTCTTTGTCCGCAATGTCGGCAAACTCAGGATAAAGCTTGCTCCATTCCTCATTTTCGCCGCAGGCAGCAGCCTTGAGGTTGTCGAGTGTAGTACCCTGAGCAACAGGGTATGTTGCTGTGATCTCGATATCTGCAGGAAGATCTTCTTTCAGGCCTTCCAGCAGGAACTTATAGAATCTCTTCCCGTGTTCCTTTTCATTGTCAGCTGTCTCAATGAATATGTTCCTGATTTGTTTATATCCTTCTTTATCAGCAACTGAGGCATAATACGTATAGCGGTTCCTTGCCTGTGATTCACCGGCAAATGATTTTAACAGGTTTTTAGCGGTTTCAGTACCCTTTAAACTCTTCATTTTCGTACCTCCTTATACGATAGTTTTTTATTCAATTTCCATTTTACCAAATTAAAGCATTAAAAACAACGACGCAGACCGAACTATTCCATATCATTCATATATGTTAAAATTAATAGAGTAGTTTCTGCTTTGGAGGTAACTGCGATGTCATACGATATTGCGATAATTGGAGCAGGTCCTGCAGGCGCTACACTTGCAAGATTCCTGCCGAAGTACTATAAGATACTTCTGATGGACAGGCGGGACCTGATCGACGGAGAAAATGAGAAAAGCAAGTGCTGCGGAGGACTTCTTGCACCCGATGCGCAGGAGATGCTCGGTAAAATGGGTCTTGCCGTTCCCTCAAAGGTTTTGGTCGATCCCCAGATATTTCTGGTCAGGACTATAGATTTCGATAATTATCTGGAACGCTATTACCAGCGCTTCTATTTTAATCTCGACAGACAGCGTTTTGATGAATGGCTTCTTTCGATAGTGCCGGAGAATGTGGATCTGGCGCTTGGCTGCAGGTTCAGTTCCCTGAGCGAAACGAGAGAAGGATATGAAATAGCCTTCATGTACAAGAACCGGATTTTCACCGAAAAAGTGAAGCTTCTGGTAGGAGCCGACGGGGCTTGGTCCCATGTAAGGCGGCAGTTGTTTGGTGAAACCGACACACTGAGAAGATATATTGCGATCCAGGAATGGTTTGAGACTGACAAGACCATTCCATATTACGGAGCTGTATTCGACAGCAACGTGACCGACTTTTATTCGTGGACCATCTCCAAAGACCAGAAACTGATAATAGGGTCGGCCTTGGAGCCCGACAAGGATGCAAAGGCCAAATTTGAGCTTCTTAAAAGCAACCTGAAGGAATACGGGTTCAGGTTCGGAGATTGCATAAAGCGTGAGGGTTCTTATCTGATACGCCCGAGGGAGAAGGATATAATAACAGGAAACGACCATGCCGCTTTGGTAGGAGAGGCAGGAGGATTCATAAGCCCCAGTTCTGCCGAGGGTATAAGTTTCGCTCTGAAGAGCGCTTATCAGCTGGCCATGAGTCTAGCGCCGGGAATTGAAGGCTTCCAGAGGAGGTACAGAAAAAATATTACGCCTTTGATAAAAACCATATCCAAGAAGCGTTATAAGATACCCGCAATGTATAACAGGATCTTAAGGGCCGCAGTTTTGAAAAGCGGCATAATGAGCTCCGACACGCTTTTCGATGAATAAGATTCTTCGCTGCGCTCCAAATGAGTTTAGGGGACGGAGGCTTTGACTCACAAAAATGAGTCAAAGCCTCCGTCCCCTAAACTCACCTGAACTCACATTTTAAATCGGGGGCCTTCGCGGTCCTCCATATTTTTAAGCTCGCTGATTATATAGAGAGGACGTCCCTTTGCCTCATCATAGATGCGCCCTATATACTCGCCTATGATGCCCAGCATGAGAAGGATGATCCCATTGAAAAACAGACTGACGGCAATGATGGACGCCCAGCCCGACTGGGTAGATTCGGGGAAGAAAAGCCTTTGGATAAGCACGAATATAAGATATAAAAAGCTTGCCAGCGAGAGGAACGTGCCAAGGTACGAAGCTATTTTCAACGGCTTATAGGAAAATGACATTATACCGTCCATGGCCAGCTTAAGCATCTTTTTAAGAGGATATTTGGTTTCGCCCGCAAAGCGTTCGCTTCGTTCGAATTCTATGGCGGTCTGTTTAAAGCCAACCCAGCTCATAAGTCCTCTTACATAACGGTTTCTTTCAGGAAGCTGTTTCAATGCTTCGCATACTCTCCGGTCGATCAGCCTGAAGTCTCCGGTATCCACCGGAATATCTATATCAGTAAGCTTGCCAAGGATCCTGTAGAATGCTTTTGCAGTGAATTTCTTGAAAAAGGTTTCTCCCTGACGGGCTTTTCTTTTTCCGTAGACGACATCATATCCGCTTCTCCAGATTTTTATCATCTCAGGTATCAGTTCGGGAGGGTCCTGCAAGTCACCGTCGATTATGACCATGCATTCTCCGGCAGCATAGTCCATACCGGCAGTTATGGCTATCTGATGTCCAAAGTTGCGGGCAAAATCGATCATTTTGACACGCTTGTCGGTTTTACAAAGCTCCGAAAGCATTGCTTTAGTGTTGTCACGGCTTCCGTCGTTGATGAAAATGATCTCGTAGCTTTCGCCAAAACCTTCCATCACCTTGGTCAGACGTCTGTAGGTTTCAGGGATGACCTCTTCTTCGTTATACATGGGAACTATTACTGAACACAGGATATTATCCATGGCAAACCTCCATATTTCTTGAAGCTTCATAAATCAGTATACTATAAATCAGCAAGCATTTCATTCGCCGCTTTTTCTCCAAGTCTTGCAGCATAATTAAGGCCGCGGTCCTCAGGATATATCTGTGACATCGATGCAAGGAACAAACCATCCACAGGTGTTTTCAGATCAGGGATCCTGCTGCCGTATTTCAGGGTTACGACAGGCTGCGCAAAAGGAGCTTTGCTCAAGGTGGCATTGATTATATTATTTTCATCAAAGTCGGGAAAAATTATTTTCAGTCCGTCGACAAACCTGCTTATGATCTCATCTTCCGGAAGTGAATAGAGAGGATCGGTCATATCGCAATACCTGGAAAGGTATACGATATGAGAACCATACCCGCCGGTTCCCACAAGATTAGTGTGCTCGATCACAAGGACGAAGGGGAAATCCTTTTGGGATACCGTTATCCAGTAATAAGGAGACAAGCTTTTTTCAAGTTCAAGCAGCAAGCAAATGTTTGCCTTGTGTTTGATTTTAACAAGCGCAGCTAAATAATCTGAAGGAAGCTCAGGGCAAATGCCTGACAGAAGCTTCGGAGCTCCCGTAAAAAGGACTTTGTCATGGATAAATGCTCCGGCTGAGGTTTTGATTTCGAACTTTCCGTTTTCATTTTTTCTGATGGAGATCACCTCACCGGACAGGCTGATGCTTCCGCCAAGCTGCTTTATGTAATCAGCCATCTTTTCCAGAAGGATGATAAAACCGTTATCCATGTATCCAAGCTTTTCCTTGCCGATGTTCTTACCTCTGGAAGAGCCTCTCAGCTTGAACTTGTTCCATATCCAGGTTCCCGAAACATAATCGGAATCAATATCGAATTTAGACTTCAACAAAGGCTCCCATATCTTTTCATATGCTTTTCTGCCTGAGCGTTTTACTATCCAGTCCTTTGCCGTAACTGTCTCAAAGGGCGTATAGTCCCTTATGAATCTTGATGTCAAAACCAGCAGCCCCATACGGATCCTGGATATGAAGTCAAGGGGTTTGAAAAGCAGAAGATCGACAGGGGAGGTGAAGGGATGCAAGTGGTTATCGAGATAAATGGCATTTTTGGGTTCATACCAGCCAAGGCTTTCATTAAGTCCCAGCTCGTCGATAAGCGCAAGTATTTCAGAATCACTCACAAAAATATGATGATAGAATCTGTCTGTATCAGCAGATCCGGCACCGACAGAAGATGCAAGTCCTCCGATGAACGGCTCCTTTTCATATACCGTTACCCTGTGCCCTTTCTGGGAAAGCCTCAGGCCTGCCGTAAGACCGGTCATGCCGGCTCCTATTATTGCAATATCCATATCAGCCCTCCTCGTATCTGCTGATATAATGAAAGCTGCTTGTGCCGCAAAACTTTGTCATTTATAAATAACCTTTTTATACAGGATGAAGTTCCATGAAATTATGAAAAACATAATAAGTATCTTCGGAAGGTATAAAACCGGCCATGATCCTTCTCCGCTGACAAGCACCAGAAGGCTTCGGATCGCCGAAAACAGCAGAACATTTCCGACTGCCAGATTGAAGAAGAATAAAATGCCGTACAGAAACAGCTGACGCTTAAAGTCACTTTTTGACCTGAAGGAAAACACCCTGTTGAGCAAAAAGTTGAGCCAGAAAATAACCGTGTAGACAATGATGTTGACGATGATCTCACTGATGGTCAGGGCATTCCTGAGTATGATGAACAATGCGTATTCGACTGAGAAGCAAAAAACTCCCACGAGGATATATCTTAAAAACTGCGCCAGCGATTCGGGTGTAAAAAGTTTTTTCAGTATAGGAAGCGTGCATAGCCATTCAAGTAATCTTTTCATCTGTCAGTTAATCCTCCGAAACTACCATTCCCAGCGGGGCAAAAGCTGAAGACCGTTCAAATAAAAGCGCGGAACCACTATTCCCGATAAAAGGGGATAATAGATCACAAAAAGGGCCAGGAACACAATAAGGAAAACCTTTGTAGCCGTACGGCTGAAAATGCCGCGTTCCTCCAGATATCTGAATACTATTCCAAGCATCAGTATCAGGAAAGGCACACAGGAAAAATAATGGTATATGAATGTTATCTTTCTGGGGGCAACGACCCAGGGAAGGTATTGGGACAGGTACCCAATGACAGGGAAGAACAGGAGCTTGTTATCCCCGATATATTTTCTTTTCCTGAACATATTTACGATCAGGAAATATATGATGACGATAAACGATATCAGTCCAAACCAGAACAGCAGCGGGTGTCCGAAGCATGCGACCGAAGCGCCCCAGAACGGATCAAGAAGCTGACCCTGATAATAGAAGATAGGACGGATATTCAAAGGCCACTCATACCAGGGCGAGGAATAGGGATGGACTGCATCCACGCCTTTATGGTATTCATACATGCTTTTCACTGAATCTATAACTATTTTGATCAGAGATTTATCGCCTTCGTTATAACTGATGGGGATGAATGAAAGAGCGTAAATCACCATGGGTATTATTATGAAAAATATCACGCAGAACAGACAGGTAAGATAGAAATATTTACCCAGCCAGCCGCCGAGCTTTTTTGATTTCTGACTGAAATTCCTGTGCTCTTTTAGAACAATGTTCAGATGATTATTATACCCACTGAACTCATATCCTCTTGACATAAAGAAAAGAACTGCAAGACCGAATGCTCCATACAGAGCGATCCATTTGGTCGCCGCTCCCAGTCCCAGCGAGATCCCGCATAACAGCAGAGGGATCATTGACTTGAACAGACCTTTTTCATAAGACCTTGAATCATAATATTCAAGCATGAAATAGTACATGAGCATCACGAAGAATACGGTATAGCTGTCTATCGTGGCAAGGCGCGTCTGAGCAAAGTGCATGAAATCGAACATCATTATGAATGCGCAGAAAAACGCCCAAAATGTATCTTTGAAGAAACGCTTGGCAATCAGGTACATAAGCGGGATAAGAGCTGCTCCAAATAAAGTCCCCATTATTCTCCAGCCAAAGGGAGTCATTCCGAAAACTCTTATTCCTAATGATAGTATGGTTTTCCCAAGAGGAGGATGGGTGTTTTCATATAATATGTTGCGCTTGTCGAGCTGTTCAAAGGCTGTTCTGGGGAAATACACCTCATCGAAATATGTGCCGTTAAGTATGGTCGGACGTTCAGGAACCAGGTGCTGCTCGTCAAACAGACGCTCAATACCTTCTGAATCGGGTTCTTTCTCTACCTTGAATCCGGTTATGAGGTCATCACCGCTGAAAAACCCCATTTCACGGTATTCTGCTTTATAATATCTGTTTTTGTCTTCTTCTCTGTCTGATCTTAAGTTTATGGCTGTGATCCGCAGCTTGTCGGTTTTTATGGTGTCTGTGGAATAATGCCATTTGAATACCGATTTCATGTCAACAAATGTATAGGGTATGAACTCTCCATTCCTGTGAGCCTCTATCTCCAGGCTTCCAAAACAGCCCCAGGCATGGCCGAGACCTCCGTAGAGCATGATCTTGTCTATATATACCTCACGACCAAAATCAATGATGAAACTATCATTGAGACGTTCCGGTTCCCAGCCTGTTTGCGGCGCTTTTAAGTCTCCCAGATAAAAAAGGGCTATTACCAAATATATTGCAGTCATTATGAGCATTATTCTGATATCTGTTTTATTTATCTTACTGCCCATTGTTCTTTTACCTTCCTCTTTAGCGATGTTATATCAATCGGATGCCTTAATTATCGTTCCAACCGCTTTTACTGTCATTCAAAACACCAAAACTGTCATTCTGAGCGCAGCGAAGAAATCTTTTTAGATTCTTCGGTCGCTATGCTCCCTCAGAATGACACAATAAACACTTCGAAGAAAATACCCTGCCATCCTTACCCACGTAATGTCATTCTGAACACCTGTATTGTCATTCTGAGCGCAGCGAAGAATCTTTATCAGGATTCTTCGGTTGCAACGATTTTAATCGTTTTGTCCCATCAGAATGACAGGGTGCTTGCTTCGAAGCATTATCATGTGTCATCCTGACGAAGGAAAACGCTTCGCATGTTCTTGGCGTAGGATCTTTCCCGAATGATGTACCTGGTCTTATAAATGCCCTATACCCCTGATACAGCGAAATTCCGTATGTTACAAGCGTAATGAACGAGTAGAGCAATCCCAGCCCATCCCATCGGTCCAGCCAGTATACTTCCCCAAAGGAAATTATATACAAATACTGATGATTAATAAACACCGAAAAACTTAAAAGGCATAAAGTCAATAAATGCCTTTTGTCAAACACCGAAGCCAGGGTGATAAAGATTATGGCAGGCAGCAAATACCGTTCATGCATTTTTGTCATAAAGAAGAAAGCACTGAAAAGAACCAGATATGAGAAATATGCGATTGAGTACAGGGTGGCCTTTCCTTTGAACAGGCATGTAAAGGCATATGCAAGGGCAAGGATCAGAAGGATATTGCCCCATGCCAGATAGCTCATTCCTAAAAACGGCATGGTGTCATTCTGGATCTGGCCGCCTGCCAGGAACCAGAAATTAAAAGCATTAGCCGAAGCAAAAGGATAATCCTTTATGCTGGTGGAATAAAGGTCAAAAAGCCAGTAAAAGTAATCTATGAAAGCAGGAAGCCTGCCCGACAATTTAGTGGGGACATAAAAAGGCACAACAATCGAAAGATAAACAACAACACCGGCAAAGATACCTGAAAAAAGCCGTGTTAATGACTTAAAATCAAACCTGAAATCCCTGAAATACAGATACAGTATCACCGGAAGCAACAGTCCGCTCTGAGGTTTCGTGAGCACAGCCACAAGAAACAGCAGTGCTGCCAGATTGGGTTTTTTATACTCAAAGAGCGTCAGCACTCCTATAAGCATGGTTGCAGGAATTGAATCAAACTGGCCCCATATGGACGAATTCATGAATATCCCTGGGTTAGCCACATAAGTAAGGGCTAAAAACATCCCAATATTGTTTTTTTTATATTTTTTCGAAAGCAAAATAATCAAATATGCGCCTAAAAATTCGAAAAGAACTGACCAAAGCTTGATCATATAAACCTGCATTGCGGGCGGAAGTGAAAGAGCACCGCACAATTCTCCCGTGAACCAGAGAAAGTATAGGAAAAATGGAGCATAAACAACATGAAATCCGCTGATGTAAAAATTCCTGGGTCCGTATTGAGCCAGGTGGCTGCTCCAGGCCATATAGCCTGCCATATCAATCTGGTAAGGCCTGATGCATGTAATTACGATGCGAAATGAGATTATAAGAAGTAAAAGCGGAAGGAACCACTTTTCATAATTATTGACGTATTCATATTCGTTCTTTCTGATGTTCGCTCCGGGCATAGCGTCCTCCGGGAATGATAAATCGGTGACAATCAGCACCGATATAATAATACATTTTATATTAAAAAAATGCAAAAAAAAAGCACCACAACAGGATTTACTTATAAAATGATTGCGATCCTTAACTGGTGCAAAGTTGAACTCAAATCAAAGTTCTACATATATAAAAGGAGGAATAAATAACTTCAATCATATTATACCATCGTAATACCAGTTTTAATGTTACTTTTAGATTATAAAAATGTTAACAAAAGATGAACAAAAGCTGGCCAGGCACCTGATAAAGAAATATTCTAAGTATAGAAATTTTGTTACAGGCTCATATATTTTTTAACAGTAATATGGTATTATCAGGAAAGATTTATATTTTGTCATGAGGGAGGTCAAAATGAAATTTTATATTTATGAGATTCCTGATGATATAAGCTTTAATCCGGAGAATGAATGGAAAACCATAAATGAGCCGACAAATCTATGGTTGGTCCAGCTGCTGGCGATTCCCTTTGCAATATTGAATATCCTTATCGTAATTCTGGCAGCCACCATAATTGGAATTCAGCTTGAGTTTAAATCGATGCTTTTGCTGGCAGGCTTCATATTAATTGTACCGATTCATGAACTGCTGCACGCAGATAGATCCATATGGCAAACAGATACACGATGTGTTTATCGATGTTCCAACAAAATATTATATTGATTCCTTAGTTTATGACATCAAAGACTCAAAACAGGGGATCATACATGATCCGGTCTATTACATTCTTAACTTATGTCGTGTTTTATATTTCTTAAGATGCAAAAAGATTACATCAAAGCTTGAGGGTGGTAACTGGGGACTTGTGTACCTTCCCCAAAAGTATAGTCAGCTTTTGATAAGTGCAATAGATTCATATCAGAACAGGTGCAGAATTGCAGAATGGAATTGATTGATTTCGCAGATCACATGCTGAGAAAAATTTATAGCCTTGTTGAACAAAAAGGCAGGCAGGTACAGAGACATATATCCGGATTCTTTTTATAAAAATCTGTTGTCATTAGGTATAGGGTTAAAGGGACAAAGTATTTTGGATATTGGAACAGGCACAGGCGTTCTGCCAAGAGGCCTTTATAAGTATGGAGCCAGATTTGTAGGAGTAGATATTTCAAAAGAACAGATAGAAACAGCAATAAACATTTCGAAAGAAAACGGAATGGACATTTAATATCATGTGCGTCCTGCTGAAGCGACCCAATTGCCTTCGGATAGCTTTGATGTCATAACCGCATGTCAATGCTTCCTGTATTTCGATAAGGAGCTTGTGATCCCGGAAATAAAAAGGATGCTCAAAAAAGACGGGATATTTGCAGCTATGTGGATGGCATGGGTACCGGGAGAAGATAAGGTTTCGGGCCTTTCTGAGAAGATCGTTCTGAAATATAATCCTCATTGGAACGCTGGCGGTTATACCAGACAGAAGGTCAACGAATCAGAGTGGGAAGCCTGCGGATTAAAAGTAAAAGATGTTGTTTCCTATGATGAAAAATTACCCTTCGATATAGACAGCTGGTGCGGCAGAATAAGAGCATGCAGAGGAATAGGAGCTTCGTTGCCGGAAGATAAAATCATTGAATTTGACAATGAACACAGAAAAGCTATATTAGAAAACTTCGGAACCGAGTTTGAAGTATTGCATCACATATTGATTGTGACATTGAAATCGGTTTAAACGCTTTGTAAAAGTAAAGCCACCTTTAGTTGGTGGCTACACTTTTATTAATATAGTCTCTATATTTTTTCTTAAAATCAATATTTTTAGCATTCTTTAATGTGACAATTGCACTTGCAATATCTTTCTTTTCTTGTGAATATACATTGCTGTAGTATGTTTCAAGCTTACTGGATGTTGGTTTACATTTTTTACAACTTTTAGCCATTGCTGCCTTACATAATAGAAAGGTGTCATGCATTTTTCAGAGATTATATAGCCGATCCTGCGATGTCCGACATCGAATATAAATATGATAAAGCCATGGTTGATAAGTACTATCGGGAGAAATAAGCAGTTATCGTATGGTCTGGTTTATCGTATTTCTGACATCCAGGACATCGGGATCATAAAAGAGATCAAACCGGAAGAATTGAGAATACTATGTAGCTATGAACTCCCCGCATTGAGTTATTTCGTCATGCCTGTCAGGTCATGATCACGTCGATAGTCTACCGTTTGCAATTTTTATTTTAATAGTTTATCATAGTAGTATTAATCATGTATGTTTGAAGGCATGTGCCATAACAATTTTGCTGGTTTTGGAGTGTTATTGTTATATGGTTTTATATGAGAGTACAAGAGGCGGAAATGAAAGAATTACCTCTGCTGAGGCTATAAAAAGGGGTATCGCTCCCGATGGCGGACTCTATACACCCTGCAGTTTGAAAAAGCTGAATCTTGAAGAAATCCAGGCTTTGGCGGATATGACATATCCCCAGAGGGCTGTTACGATTCTTAAGTACTTTTTGGACGACTTTTCCGATGAAGAGATCCGGGATTGTGTCAACAGTGCCTATTCACATAAGTTTTCACACGAAAAGGTCGCACCTGTTGTTGAACTGAACGAGAGTCTCTTTTTACTGGAGCTCTGGCATGGACCTACCTGCGCTTTCAAGGACATGGCTCTTCAGATCCTTCCTCATCTTCTGGTCAAATCAATGCAGAAGACAGGCGAAAAAAGCAAGGTGATCATTCTCGTAGCCACCTCAGGAGATACGGGAAAAGCTGCTTTAGAAGGTTTCGCCGATGTTGAAGGCACTGGGATCATAGTATTTTATCCCGATAACGGTGTCAGCGAAGTCCAGAAATATCAGATGATCACCCAGACCGGAAAGAACGTCAGGGTTTTCGGTGTAAAAGGCAATTTTGACGATGCTCAGACAGGTGTTAAGAAGATTTTCACAGATAACGAACTTAAAAGCTTCATGAATGAAAGGAAGCTTAAGTTTTCCTCGGCGAACTCGATCAACTGGGGAAGACTCGTTCCTCAGATCGTATATTACTTTTCAGCATACGCCGACCTGGTTGAGGAAAACCGCATAAAAGCAGGAGATAAGATCAATTTTGTCGTGCCCACCGGGAATTTCGGCAATATCCTTGCCGGCTATTATGCCTTGAAGATGGGGCTTCCGGTAAACAAGCTGATCTGCGCCTCAAACGATAACAACGTCCTAACCGATTTTATAAGAACCGGCTGCTATGACAGGCGCAGAGAATTCATAAAAACTGTGTCTCCGTCCATGGATATATTAATATCGAGCAATCTGGAAAGACTTCTTTATGAAGTCACCAGCCATGACGGCAAAAAAGTGTCCCAATGGATGAAAGAGCTCAATGAAAACGGGAGCTATGATATAGGCCGGAAGTATGCCGATGAGATAAGAAATATCTTCTGGGCCGGCTGGTCCAATCAGGATGAAACACTGAAAACTATAGAATGCGTATATAATGACTATAATTATGTTCTGGACACGCATACAGCTGTTGCGGTCGATGTTTATGACAAGTATGTTATCACCACCGGGGATCTGACTCCATCGGTCGTAGTTTCGACAGCAAGCCCATTCAAGTTCAACCACAGCGTATGCAAAGCCCTTTTTGGCGAGGACAGGATAGCAGGCAAGTCCGAATTCGAGCTTCTTGAGATGCTGTCGAAGGAAACCGGTCTGCCCATACCGGACGGTCTTGCCGACCTTGACAAAAAAGAGATACTTCACAATTCAGTATGTGAAAAAGAGGGCATGAAGGATGCGGTAGTCCGGAACCTCTTGGAATGGGAGTGAAAAATATGCCTGCCAGTGTAAAGCTGCCCAAGGTTGTTAATGAACTGTCCCTGGAAAAGTTGTATTATACTGATGAGCACGATAATATAAAGATCGAATCGGCAGACATCAACCGGCCTGGTCTCCAGCTTGCCGGGTTTTTCGAGTATTTCGGCGTAGAACGGATACAGATAATCGGTAAAGTCGAGATGACCTATCTGGCCAAGCTGGATTCTGATAGCCGGTATAAAAGCCTTCTGGCACTGTTTTCGACAGGGATCCCATGTGTTATTCTCGCAAGAGGTATGGAGCCTTTCCCTGAAATGATCCGGGTAGCCAGAGAATGCAATGTCCCGCTTCTTCGCACCCCTGAGGAAACATCCCGTTTCAGCAGCAGCCTGATCGCGTATTTGAACGTTGAGCTTGCCCCTATGGAAACAATGCATGGCGAGCTGGTCGAAGTATATGGCGAGGGCGTTCTGATCCTGGGTGAAAGCGGAGTTGGAAAAAGCGAGGCTGCACTGGAGCTCGTAAAGCGCGGACACAGGCTTGTTGCTGATGACCTGGTCGAGGTGCGCAGAGTCTCGAGCAAGACTCTGGTCGGATCTGCGCCCGAAATAATCAGGCATTTTATCGAGATCCGCGGTATAGGGATACTTGATGTCAAGTATCTGTACGGTGTAGGCTCGGTAAAGATGACCGAGAACATCAATTTGGTAATAAACCTGGAATTCTGGAATCCGCAGAAGCATTATGAAAGGCTCGGGACAGAGGAGCTGACAACTGAGATACTGGGCATAAAAGTACCCTCACTGACCATCCCTGTAAAACCGGGCAGAAATCTTGCCGTCATCATAGAAGTCGCGGCCATGAACAACAGGCAGAAGAAAATGGGTTATAATGCGGCGCAGGCATTTATCGATAAAAATTTCGGCAGAAAGACTGAATAGTGGGATTACGGTAAGACGGGTTTTGTTATTCTGAATGGAGCAAAGCGAAATGAAGAATCTTAAAACCCGCATTGTCAGAAAACAAGATTCTTTGCTGGACTCTGAATGACAATTAGCGTACATCTTCTATATTAGTACATAAATCCGTATATAATTTGGGATAGAAGAATAATCTGTAAAGGATGATTCCAGGGAGTGAAATGTTTGCAGGACATAGAAATTTATAATAAATTAACCACTATTTTTCCACGTGACGTTATCCTGTCCGGCGTTTCAATGAAAGAATACACGACCATGAAGGTCGGCGGCAAGGCTGATTTTATGGTTTTGGCAGACTCTATAGAAAACATCCGGAAATGCGTCAATCTTTTAAGCTCGCAGAATGTACCCTTTTTGATCATGGGCAACGGTTCAAATCTTTTGTTTACCGACAATGGCTATCACGGCGTTATAATAAAGATCGGTCCGGCGATCTCGAATACAGAGGTGGACGGTGACATAATAACCGCTGAAGCGGGAGCTTTGCTTTCATCGGTAGCCAATCTGGCCATGGAGAATTCCCTTACAGGTCTGGAGTTTGCCTTCGGTATTCCCGGAACCATAGGCGGAGCTGCATATATGAATGCCGGCGCCTATGACGGTGAAATGAAGCAGGTAATAATCGAATCCCTCTGCATCGATAAGGAAGGTCGGTATATAACCCTGCGCGGTGATGAGCACAATTTTTCATACAGGCACAGCAGAATGCAGGATGAGGATCTGATCTGCCTTAAAGTAAAGCTTAAGCTAAATAGAGGCAATAAGGAAGAAATAAAGGCGAAGATGGCAGAACTGAGCGCCAGAAGAAGAGAAAAGCAGCCGCTGACATATCCGAGCGCAGGAAGCATTTTCAAACGTCCTCCCGGCGCATTTGCCGGAAAGCTTATCGACGACTGCGGTTTAAGAGGCTACAGGATCGGCGGAGCGCAGGTATCCGACAAGCATTGCGGATTCATAATAAACACAGGCAATGCTACAGCCTCGGATGTACTTGCCCTTATAAAGCATGTACAAGAAACTGTATATAAAAACTTTGGCAAATTACTTGAGTTGGAAGTCAAAATCATCGGAGGGTAAAAGCTAAATGGAAATACTGATAATCACAGGCATGTCGGGAGCCGGGAAAAGCCTGTGTGTAAAATACTTTGAGGATATAGGCTACTTCTGCGTGGACAATCTGCCGCCATCGCTCATACCAAAGTTCGCGGAAGTGACCCTGCAGGGCAAGTCACCTATCGAAAAAATAGCGCTTATCATCGATATACGCGGTGGAGCAATGTTCCTTGACCTGATGCCTGCATTGCTCACCCTTGATGTAATGGAGATAAAATATAAAATACTTTTCCTTGACGCTTCTGATGCGGTGTTGATCAAACGATTCAAGGAAAGCAGACGCATGCATCCTCTGACGCAGGACAGCAGGCTGGTCGAAGGTATCAGACAGGAGCGGGAAATTCTGAAACCAATAAAGGAAAAAGCCGACTATATCATAGATACCTCCTGCCTGACCCCTCGTCAGCTGAAAGAGGCGATAATAGAGCATTTTGTTGAGGGAAAGCTCTTTAAAGGTATCATCGTGAACATAGTATCCTTTGGCTTCAAATATGGGATACCAATAGACAGCGATCTTGTGTTTGATGTAAGGTTCATTCCGAACCCATACTATGTTCCTGAACTGAAGCCTATGACCGGAATGTCATCTGACGTCATAGACTATGTAATGAGCTATCCTGAAAGCCGTACTTTTTTAAATAAACTTGTTGATATGGTCAATTTTCTTTTGCCCCTCTATGTCAGAGAGGGGAAAAACCAGCTGGTGGTAGGGATCGGCTGTACCGGAGGAAGACACCGGTCTGTGACCATTGCCAACAAGCTCTGTGACAGACTGAAAAGAAAGGGTGTAAGCGCGGTAATCGAGCACAGGGATATTGACCGTGATAACAAAGGAGGATAACAGATGAGATCACTAAGGTGGTTTCAGATCTTTTTCAGATTCAAAAAATGGCTTATAGGCGGAATACTTGGCATATTGCTGTTGATAGCCTCCTTGCTTGTTTTGCTTAAAGATGCCGCTATTGGACCATATCAGTGGGGCTTGTCGCTCATACTGGCCGTCCTTGGGATATATGGAATACTGATTTGCTTAAGAAGAATTTTCATCAAGTTCGTAAACGTTTATTCGAGCGGAATACTGAAAAAACCTTCCAAAGTAAGTGAAATCGGAGATATCATATATAAAAGAAAGGTCCTTGCTTCAGGTCCCAAAGTGGTAACCATCGGAGGAGGGACCGGAACCTCGACACTACTGCGCGGGCTCAAGAACTATACGTGCAATATCACCGCCATAATAACTGTGGCAGATGACGGAGGCGGATCTGGCACCCTCAGGAACGATCTTGGAATGCTCCCCCCCGGAGACATACGCAACTGCATGCTGGCCTTGGCCGAAACCGAGCCGGTTCTGGAAAAACTCCTGTCATACAGGTTCACAGAAGGATCACTGAAAGGCCAGAGCTTCGGCAATCTTTTCCTGGCCGCCATGAACGGCATATCAGGCAGTTTCGAACAGGCCGTAAAGCATATGTGTGACGTACTGGCCGTAACCGGAAGGATCTTTCCCGTTACCGAGGAAAATATCAATCTGATCGCCGAGCTTGAGGATGGCACCGAGATCCAGGGCGAATCGAACATAGGCAACCATCATCTTTCTCATCCCGGGAAAATTAAGCGGATCAGGCTGAGCAAATCTTCTGTCAAGCCAATAGAACAGGCTATTGATGCAATATATGAAGCTGATGTGATCGTGCTCGGACCGGGAAGCCTCTATACGAGCATAATCCCGAATCTGCTGGTCGAAGGCATAGTCGAAGCCATCGCAAACTCCCGGGCTGCGAAGGTTTATGTATGCAATATCATGACCCAGCCTGGGGAAACAGAAGGCTATACTGTTTCGGACCATATTAACGCTATTGACGTACATACCGGCAAACGGATCATCGAGATATGTGTTGTGAACAACAGTGAGATAGATCCTGATATTTTGAAGCGATATAAGGATGACGGCTCGGAGCAGGTAAAGATCGATTATGCAAAACTTAAAAGCATGGGTGTCAGGATAATAGAGAGGGATATGGCGAGTATCAGGAACGATATGGTGAGACATAATTCAGATATGCTGGCGCGGACCATTTTTGAAATAGCCAAGTTAGGTTAGTGTTTAATCAGGAGGAAGCAGGGTTGTCTTTTTCACTGGAGATCAAACGTGAGCTAAGCAGGATTGAAGAGCAGGATAATTGCTGCAAAAAGGCAGAGCTTGCCGGTCTTATAAGAGCCGGCATAGCGCTGAGGACATACAAGGGAAAGCCAAGGCTACTTTTCATAACCGAGAATCCTTCTCTTTCAAGGCACATTTATTCAAGGGTAAAGGAGTTCTATAAAAACAGCCCCGATGTGTTCATGCTCAAATCAAAAAGGTTCCGCACCCATACTGTTTACCACCTGGAGTTTACCCATCTTATGAATGATACGGTCCATAATATTCTGGAAGATATGGGAATTAAAATTCAGGGAGAAGGCGAAGCTCTCATATACAATACTTACAGCATCCAGAACCGATGCTGCAAAAGAGCCTATTTAAGGGGCGGATTCCTGGCAACAGGCTCCATATCCGATCCCGACAGATCATATCATCTTGAGATAACATTTCCTGACAGTCTTATAGCAGAGGAATATATCAGGTTTCTGAATGATTTCGAGGTTGAGCCCAGGCAAATCATGCGCAAAGGCCATTATCTGGTGTACCTTAAGGAAGGGCAGGAGATAGTCGATTTTCTAAATGTCATAGGAGCGCATATTGCCCTTATGAAGCTTGAGAATATAAGGATCATGAAAGATATGCGCAACCAGGTCAACCGTATAGTAAACTGCGAAACAGCCAATCTTGAAAAAACGGTGAATGCAGCACTTCGTCAGGTGGATAATATAAAATTAATTGCTGAAACTAAAGGGCTTGACAGCCTGCCGGGCAGCCTTCGGCAAATAGCCGAGCTGCGTCTTGAAAATCCTGATGTAAGCCTGACCGAACTGGGCCAGATGCTAACTCCCGCCCTGACAAAATCAGGCGTCAACCACAGACTAAGAAAGATCGACAACATAGCCGAAAAACTACGTGCAACCCATAAGTAATCGGGACATTCCACGTTGTAGGGGGCGGCGTCCCTGACACCCCTTCCATGTATCCCCATTCTGTTAATCCAGAAAAAACAGGCATAGCATGCCCGCTTATAAAGCGACTTCAGTCGCTTTGCCATCTCTGTACGCAGCGAAGAATCTTATCAAATTCACCTCTTTCCAGAACAATGTTCCACGAAATAAAGGATTGATGCGGGAAATAAAGAAATTGATATAAGAAGGGAAGCAGAGGTGAAGCTAATGGATGTCAGATTCAAAAGGGACGGCGCAGCGCTCATTGCAATGATCGAAGGAGAGATCGACCATCACTCATCAAGGATACTCAAAGAGCGAATCGACAGCAAATTTATTATGGAACCTGTAAAGGATATGATTATGGACTTATCACGCGTGACTTTCATGGACAGCGCCGGCATCGGGCTGATCATGGGCAGAATGAAAAAGGTTTCGAGCGTGGGCGGCAAAATGAGCATCAGAAATCCGAGACCCGAAATCATGAAGATGTTGAAGATGTCCAATATCGAAAGTTTGATTAAGCTTGATGCCTGAGATAAAATTTGCTTCAGGAAGTCAATGTATTGTGAGGTTATAAATTATGCAACCAGTAAACAGAATGAAAACCGAGTTTTTGAGTAAATCAGCCAATGAGTCCTTTGCTCGTGTTGTGGCAGCTTCCTTTGTGGCTCAGGCAGATCCTTCCATCGATATCCTTGCTGATATTCGAACTGCTGTGTCAGAAGCTGTGACCAATTCGGTGATCCATGGTTACGAGGAAAAAGAGGGGGTCATCACGATGGAATGCATTCTATATCAGGATCATGTTGAGATCATCATAGAGGATTTCGGAAAAGGCATTCCTGATATCGAACAGGCAAGAACTCCTCTTTTCACAACACGGCCCGACCTTGAGCGTTCGGGAATGGGATTTACCGTCATGGAAACCTTTATGGACAGTCTTGAAGTTGAATCAACACCCGGAAAAGGTACAAAGATTCGAATGACAAAACAGTTGGTTAGCAGGTAAGGTCATATGAGCAGCTTGAATGAAGATTCCCAGCTGGACCTTGTGTTAAAGGCCCAGAAAGGTGATACAAAAGCTCGCGATGAAATCATAGATAAAAATACAGGTTTGGTTTGGAGTGTCGTAAGAAGGTTCAGAAATCGTAACGTTGAAACGGAGGATCTCTTCCAGATCGGCTGCATTGGCCTGATCAAAGCTGTAGATAAATTTGATCCTTCATTCAATGTCCGGTTTTCTACCTATGCAGTTCCAATGATTCTGGGCGAGATACGCCGTTACTTCAGAGACGATGGCGTTATCAAAGTAAGCAGAAGTCTTAAAGAATTGTCTCTCAAGGCCAGAGATATAAGCGAAAAGCTGGAGCAGGAACTTGGAAGGCCCCCCAGCATCAATGAGCTTGCGGATGCTCTTGGTGAGGAGCCTGAAAATGTTATCCATGCAATGGAAGCCTCACGCGCGCCTGATTCCTTGTTCCGTGAGTTCGATGACGATGAGGGAGCCGAAAACAGGCTTATAGACCGCATAACCTGCTGCGATAACGATGATGAGACAGACAGGGTAGAGAAGATCTCATTATACTCAGCCCTCAATCAACTTCCCAGCAGGGAAAAGAATCTTATCTGGATGCGCTATTATTCAGGAGATACCCAGCAAGCCGTAGCCAAAAAGCTCGGTATCTCTCAGGTCCAGGTATCCAGGCTTGAAAAGAAAATACTTGAACACCTGAAAAGTAAGCTGAAATAGTTCCTTTTTTACTCCTAATGTCATTCTGAGGGAGCGAAGCGACTGAAGAATCTTTTATAAATAATGGGGACATTCCGCAGCAAGCATGACCCACGAAGCAGCGGTGTGTCCCCATTACGTACTGTTGTCATTTTGAGCGAAGCGAAGAATCTTATTTAACAAAATTCGTATACACTCTCTCTTCTTCTTCCGGCAAACCAAACTCTTTCTTGCCAAGCTCAATACTCTTCATAAGGAAAACCATGTTCCTCGCAAGAGCCCTCATAGTCTGTTTTCCTTCCTCATCCTGATCGGCCTCACCAGGAGCACCGCCATGTATCATATTCCAGTATTGACTTGACGCAACCGGCATGCCAGAAATGGTGAAGTATTTGTTAAGCTGATCGAATGTTGCTGTACAACCGCCTCTTCTGGCACAAACAACACATGCTCCGATCTTCATAGTCTTATCCATGCTATTGCGAGTGCTGTAGAAAAGTCTGTCAAGAAGAGCGATAAGAGTTGCATTTGCTGATGCATAGTATACCGGGCTGGCTACTACGAGCCCATCTGCTTCATCAAGTAATGGAGCTATTTTGTTAACTTCATCATCAAACACGCATTTGCCTGCATCAGAACAATGATGGCATGCAATGCAGCCTCTGATGTCTTTGTTGCCTATAACTATCTCTGTGCATTCGATACCGGCTTCATCGAAGATTTTCTTCATCTCTCCCAAAGCCAGACTGCAGTTGCCTTCTTTTCTCGGGCTTCCGTTGATCATTAAAACCTTCATAAATAAATCACCAACCTATATTATAAAATTAAACATTCATCTGCTGATTGACAATATCCTCACTGGCAGCCATAGCCTGAAGTGTCATCTCAAGAAGCTTGTCAAGTTCCCAGCCAAGCATATTCGCGCCACGCTCAATAATTTCTCTTGAGCAGCCAGCAGCAAAACCTTTGCTCTTGTATTTCTTCTTAAGTGATTTCAGATCCATGTCCTTAGAGCTTTTTGATGGACGCATAAGTGCAGCAGCCCAGATAAGCCCTGTCAATTCGTCTGCAGCAAATAGCACTTTCTCCATCTCATGTTCAGGAGCAACATCGATAGTAGCGCCACAACCTACAGTAATTCCATATCCATGGGAAACAACGCTGTGAATTATATCCTCACTGACACCGGCTTTACGAAGAAGCTCAGGTGCCTTTATGCAGTGTTCTTCCGGATACTGCTCAAAATCGATATCATGCAGTAATCCAACGATTCCCCAATAATCCGCCTCATCGCCGTACCCAAGTTCATTGGCAAACCACTTCATGATTGCCTCAACCGTCAATGCATGCCGAATATGAAATGGATCTTTGTTGTATTGCTTAAGTAAGATCAATGCTTCTTCTCTTGTAATATTATTCATAGTAAAACCTCCAAAGAATTTAATTTTATTTTACATTGATAATTCTGCCTTTTGTTATTTCAGCCAAGATTTCTGGAGTCAATTTAAAAACAGTATTGGGAGTTCCTGCTGCAGCCCATATTTCATTATATCGCATCAAATCTTCATCAATAAAAGTATTTATTGGTGTTGCATGCCCTACAGGCGGGACACCGCCTATTACAAAGCCTGTATGTTCCAGAACAAATTTTGCATCTGCTTTTTCCAATTTCTCACCTATAAGTTTTTTTACTGATTTTTCATTTACTCTGTTACTGCCGCTTGTAATTATCAATATAGGTTTTTGAGATTCTTTGCCCTTAAATATTAAAGATTTTGCTATTTGACCAACAGTACAGCCTATGGCATCTGCCGCTTCCTGTGCTGTACGGGTAGATTCTGAAAACTCAACTATATTTAATTCGAATCCAAATTTACTCAGTGCAGCATGTACCTTTTCTGTACTTTTCTTTAGATTGGACATGATATTAGCCTCCAAAAAATCTACTTAATAAGTATGGATATATAGATAATTATCCATTTGCTTTATTAACGCTAATCATAATTGTACCATATACCTGAAAAAATCAAGTGTTAATTTACAAGAAGGTCCATAACTATTTAGAAGTCGCAAATTAATATAATCCTGGTCAAAGTGAACGATCTATTTATGTTTCAATAATAAATTATCAATTGATTGATGTTGGACATCCAAATCACGAGTTTGATGAATTAAGGATAAATAATTAAGTGATGGTTATTAATGGAATGCATGGTGAAGCAACAGATGAAAATGTGTTATAATATACTATAATTTTTGTAATTTATGAGGGGAGTAAAATCGAAAGATAAAGCATTTTTGCCTGTGTATTCCGAAGAGAGTTATTAATGAAAGACCAAAATTAAGAACGTAAAGTAGAAAACTGTTGAAATTGTGCTTAATGTATAAAGAAATAAAGGGAAACATTAGAGGTTATAAATCAATGATTGATATTTACGGTGGCTATGTTTACAAAAAGAATATAGACTGGTCAGTTCTGCATCAAGGGATAAGTATACCTGTCACTATCCAAAAAAAGTTTATTAAGCAAGCAAGTAATTATTTGGATAGAGGGCAGAGCAAACCGATAAATTTGATTCTTAATGGAAAAACTTATAAAGCAAAGCTTGTTAATCAGTTATTTAACCAAGAAAAATACGGAGATAGAGCTGATATTGTTCAAATACGATATGTTCCTACCAGTGATATAGCCGTAGAATTAAGAATGATATTTAATAGAAGTTATCAATTTCTGAAACAACAACGAGAGATCGATAGAGAAAGTGGACGTAGACGGGCTATTAGTTTACCCGATGATATAAATGAGTCTATTGCTATATACATTACTGATTATCCGGATACATATGTACTAGAATGCTTTAATGCCAATGACTACAACGCGATTCGACAATCAATAATAAACATTCAGGAACAAGATTTCGAGTATTCAATAGATTATAATATAGTCGATGAAAATGCTACAATTGAGCAAAAGATACTATTAACAAAGGTTAGAAGACTTAATCGTGCCATTGGAGAATGCTTGAAAGAATTATATGAATACCGATGCCAAATATGCGGAACGAATATAAGCTATAGATACGGCATTTCTATAGCTGAGAGCCATCATATAATTCCTTTTATAAAATCTCTAAACAACAACGCAAATAATCAAATCATTGTATGTCCAAACCATCATAGAATTATCCATAAAGCTGAGCCAGAATTTAAAAAAGAAAAATTAATGTTTATATATAGCAATGGCTTTGAAGAAAAAATTAAAATGAACCGACATTTATAAATGATTTTATAAATTCTAAAAATAATTAGGAGTGTATCTGAGTGTAAATGTTCTTTTGGGGATGCTGTATACGTTTTAACTGGGAACCTAAGACGTGGTCAAAAAAGCTGTGGATGCATAAAGAAAAACCCTGATAGTCCATACAAAATAGATGAAACATTTAAACAATTATTGAGAGTTTGGACGGGAATAAAAAAGCTATCCTTAGGTTAGTAAAATAATATTTGCTTTATAATAAGTCATCTAATTTGGCGACTGGTTCCATCTTCTTGAAATATGTAGGTATACGTATATATAATTGGTATATAGATGACTTTATGCAAAAGGATGTCGAAATATGAAACTAAAAGAACAATTAGAAACAGTAGAAGATTTTATTGCGTGGAAATATGATGGAAAGGGTGACACTTTAGAAAAAATTTTCAGTAATGAGATTGAGAAGTTAGGATGGGAAAAGACTGATACCCTTTACTCATTTCTAGGAATTTATGTTATCGGCTTAAAAGCTTTTTATCCAGATATTTTTACATGTACTAAATATATGATAAAGACAGATATAGGCACTAATGCATATAGTAATAAATATTTAAGAGAGAATTTTGAACAATTCGAAGAACTGAATACAACAAAGGAATTAAAAGAATATGTTAATAATTATCTCACAATAGGTAATTTGATTCCAATATGGCCTGGTGGGAATGTAGATAGAGGAGTATTTAGTAATTGTTTTGACATACCAGAAATTTACTTTGAAAGGCACAAAAGAATGGCGAGAGCTCTTGTAAAAGTATATAAAGATGCATATATGGATGACATAATTGAAAACAAGAAACGATTAAATTTAGATGAATTGATTAAGTTAAGCATAGAAGAATATAAGAGATTTTTAATTTCTATAGTAGATACAATCAAATTTAGAAACCATAAAATAAACGAAAAGTTAGTAAGTAAAACTTAAAAGAGGAACTTCATCTTATCTTAGTATGCAATATCATAAAAGAAGTAAAGCATAGTATATTTAAAAGCAAGGGGAAAGCTATGGAGATAAAAGCTGATGTCAAACCTATCGGTGAATTGCTGAAATTCTATTTTACTATTCCTGACTATCAGAGAGAGTATGTTTGGAAATCCGAAGAACATGTCGCCCAGTTTTTCGAGGACATAGAAAATGAATTTTCAGAAATAAAACCAATGAATGAACAGTCGAGCTATTTTATTGGCTCAATAATAATTGTGAAAAGACCTGATGGAGATTTTGATGTTATTGATGGTCAACAAAGATTGACAACGATAGTTTTGACTCTTTGTGCCTTCAGAGAATATTTAAAGAATAAAATAGATTCAAGCTTTCCTGGTACCAAAAGGTTAGAAGAAATAAAAAAGAAGATTGATGAACTTCTTTACAGTTATGATTTGGAAACCGGAAGAAGCAGACCCAGGCTTAAGCTTCAATATGAAGAAGCAAAAAACTACATGGACTGCTTGATCGAAGAAACTGATTATAATGGTGAAACAACAAATTCAATCAATAAAATGAAGGAAGCCTATGACAGGATAACTTCTTATATTGCGAACATCAATAAAAATCACCTGCTGGATTTCATTATATATTTTCTTATTAAAGTAGAAATGGTTGTCATTATCCCAGAAAACATAGGTAGCGCTTTAAAAATATTCGAAACGATTAATCAGCGCGGTTCCGGATTAACTCCCATGGATCTGCTCAAAAACTTGATATTTAAGGAATCAAACCAACAGGATTTCGCAAAAATAAAGTCTATTTGGAAAGAGATTATATTAAATCTTGAAAGATGTGGTGAAGTAGATAAACCTCTTCGCTTTCTACGTTATTTTTTAATGGCCAAATATTATAACGGTGTGTTAAGGGAAGATGAGATATATAAATGGATCATATCCGATGAAGGAAAGAAAGCTATTAACTATCAAGACAATCCTTTGAGATTTGCTGAAGAGCTGAAGGAAAATTCAGTATATTACAGGGATTTTGTCAACGCAACAATAGCAAGTACTGAAGATCCCGATAATCCATCTCTTACATATATAGGGCATATCGGAAAAAGTACTTTCAGACAGCATATTATACTTTTGCTTGCATTAAATGCAAGGCTTATAAATAATAAAGCTGCTGTTGAGCTCTTATGCAAAAACCTGGAGGTTCTTGTATTTTATTATACAATGACACGCGAGCAGACTAAAATATTTGAAAGCCGATTTTCAAGCTGGGCAAAGGAATTGAGAAATATCGATACTCTTGATGGTTTAAAGGATTTCATAAAATCAAAAATCGGCATAGAAGTTGAAAACAAGCAAATCAGTTTTAATCAGATATGCAATACGATCAGGGAGTTTGATATAAAACCCCTTTACAGAGTTAAATATTTTTATGGCCGGATTGAAAACTATATCAGGCTAATGAGTAATTTACCAGTATATCCTATGAGTCACTATAAGAGTTTGCAAATTGAACATATCTTTCCCCAGACTCCTGATGAAGGTAATATTCCTGAGCAATTTAGCAATGAAGACGATTATGAGTATTGCTTACATTTGCTTGGTAATCTTACATTGGTTGAATCAAGCATAAATCAGGCATTGAATAAGGTTAATAAAATAACGGAAAATGATTGGTTTGACAAAAAGAAAGAGGAATACTGCAAATCCGATATCAAGCTGACCCAAACAATAGCCAAGATAGAAAAAATAGGCGTTAACACGGCTTGGAATAGCTTTTCGGAAAAGAATCTTCAGTGTTTTACAGTCTGGAATAAGGATGAAGTCAAAAACCGGCAGGATTTATTATTTAACCTTGCCAAACAGATATGGAATGTAAGCGTTTAATAGAGGTTACGGAGAGTAATTGAATAACAAAATGTTGTCAATGTACGATATTATGAACAAGAATAATAACATTTGATGAAGGGATCAATATGGAAATACTATAGTCTTTACTTTTCATCATATTTTTATGCTAACCAAATATTGGATCTGAGTGAGTATTATCGATCCGCAACGGATGTTGAAGTTAATAATTTCAGCAATTCTAATTTATTACATATTGAGGACGAAGAAAAATTTCTATCTATGGCTGATACCTGGATACGTCGTAGAATTGCCGTAATAAATGACTCAGGTATTCTTGAAAATAATACAGCAGCTAGAATTAAGAAGTTAGCACAGAGTTGTAGTTTAGAAATTGCTGTTGAAAATAATAAGCTGATTATACCTACGAATAAGAAAAAGCTTAAAGAATTAATGGGATTTCTTGTAGAAGAAGTCTACAAAGGTGCTTTTTCTAAGGAAACATACATCACAAATTCAAAAAGAAAATTGTAGTTCAAGTAATCTGTTAGATGATTCATATCACTGGCTACCTATGTAAATAGACTAAACAAATATTAAAGACAGGTCATCATTATTAGATTGTCAATTTATATTGATTTGCCAGTATTTTAGCCAACATGAGACTTTATACCAAGCATTTTATTGAATTGCTTAATAATGTTTTCTATATTCTTCTTCCCTTCATCTCGCTAAAGTGATATAATAACAAAGTGACTTCGAGAATAAGATGGAGGAAAGAAGAATGAAGAGATCTAGAAAAAGCAGATTATTACTTGTTTTTTTGGCGCTGACCATGGTTTTAGCATTGGCAGCTTGCGGTAATCAGAATGAAAGCGACTGGAAGTATGTCAAAAAGAACGGAAAGCTGGTTATTGGTTATACCAATTATGAGCCTATGAACTATTTCGATGAAAACGGTAATTTCACTGGTTTTGACACAGAGCTTGCAACTATTGTTTGTGAGAAGCTTGGTGTAGAGCCTGATTTTGTTGAGATCGACTGGAATACCAAAGAAGTCGAATTGAACGCCAAGTCCATTGACTGCATCTGGAACGGTATGACTATCCTTCCTGAACGTGTGGAAACAATGGAAGTTACCAAGCCTTACGTTAAGAATGCTCAGGTTGTAATTGTGAAAAAAGGCACTGCTTATGACGGAACTGCATCGTTAATAGGTAAGACAGTTGTTGCTGAACAGGGCTCTGCCGGTGAAGAAACTATAATGGCAGATGATAACCTGAAACAGGCAAATTACATACCAAAGACCGTACAGACTGATTGTCTTATGGAGATAAAATCCGGAACTGCAGACGCAGCAGTGCTTGACCTGACTCTTGCAAAGACCATGACCGGTGCTGGAACCAGCTATGAGGATATCGAAATCGTTGATTATCTGGCAGAAGAGGACTATGGAGTTGCCTTCCGCAAAGGTTCCGATATTTGCGAAAAAGTGAACAAGATCTTTGATGAACTCATTGCAGACGGTACCATGGGAAAACTGGCTGAAAAGTACGGACTTGAACTTTCCAATTAAATTTATTAAATTTATAGTACAAAGGTAAAGAGACTGGGGCAGAGGAAGACCTCTGTCCCGTCGCTTGTTTTTCGAGGTAAGACTGATATGAATGATATTCCTGTAATTATAAGTCGTCTGACAGAAAGTTTCTTGCTCAATTGCAGGCTGTTTGCATTAACTCTTATATTCTCACTGCCTTTGGGCTTAGTGATTGCCTTTGGATCCATGAGCCGCTTTTATCCTATCAGGTGGCTGGTAAGGGGATTTGTATGGGTAATCAGGGGAACGCCTCTTATGCTGCAGCTTATCGTAATATATTTCGGCCCCGGTCTTTTAAGTTTGGCTTTTTCATGGCCCAGTGGCACTAACGGACGGTTTATTGCCGCAACCGTAGCCTTTATCATCAACTATGCCTGTTATTTTTCTGAGATATTCAGAGGTGGCATTGAAAGCATACCTCAAGGCCAGTATGAGGCAGGCCAGGTTCTGGGTATGACCAAGAAGCAGATATTTTTCAATGTTATACTGCTTCAGGTAATAAAGAGAATCCTTCCTCCTGTAGGTAATGAAGTTATTACCCTGGTGAAGGATACAGCTCTTGCCCGTATCATTTCAAATAAAGAGATCATTATGATGGCTGGCGAATATACCAATAAAGGTCTTATTTGGCCGCTTTTTGCCACAGGCATATATTTCCTTGTATTTGTAGGAGCTTTGACCTTATTGCTTGGCTGGCTTGAAAAGAAGCTTGGCTATTTCCGTACATAGAAGGGAGGGATTCATATGCCGATTTTGGAAGTAAGAGATATAGAAAAGAATTTCGGAACTCTTAAAGTATTGGAGAATATAAGTTTTTCTCTGGAAAAAGGAGAAACGCTTGCGATAATAGGCTCTTCCGGAAGCGGGAAGACCACATTGCTTCGCTGCCTTAACTTTCTGGAGAAGCCTGATAAAGGAAGCATAATCGTAAACGATGAGGTTATTTTTGACGCAATGGATCCCACTACCCAGCGGGAAAGTGAAGTACGGAAAAAACGCCTGCATTTTGGACTTGTATTTCAGAACTTTAATTTGTTTCCTCAATACACAGTCCTGAAGAACGTTACACTGGCTTTGGAGCTTTTGGCTAAAGAAAGGCCTGATTATAAACAGAATAAAAAAGTTATACTTGAAGAGATTCAGGAGAAAGCCAAATATCTTCTTTCCCAGGTTGGCCTTTCTGATAAGCTTGACTATTACCCCCATATGATATCGGGAGGACAGCAGCAGCGTGTAGCAATAGCCCGTGCTCTTGCACTCGAGCCTGACATCCTTTGCTTTGATGAGCCTACTTCTGCTTTGGACCCCGAGCTTACAGGAGAGGTGCTGAAGGTAATAAGGGGATTGGCAGAGCGCAATACTACGATGATTATTGTGACCCATGAAATGGATTTTGCCCGGGATGTCTCAGACCGTGTCATCTTCATGGATGATGGTGTGATCGTAGAGCAGGGGCCGCCCGAGGAAGTATTCGGAAACCCGAAGGAAGAGAGGACCAAACAGTTCCTGACAAGGTATAATCAGAAATGAGATCCTGTTGCTTAAGCTGGTTTTAATCGGAGGTTATTTAACAATCAGAGTATTAAAATGTTCACTGATATAGGGTTCAAACAGATCGACAAAGAAAGGTACCGATATACACTGGCTGTCTGATGGACAATTAGGAGTAATGACCTGATGAGAAAAATACTGAAATACATAAAAAAAGAAGTCGTTTTATTCATTTCTTTATTGCTGGCTTTAGCGTCTATTGCATTTGTGCCGCCGGATAATCATTATTTTAGTTATATTGACTTTCATACATTGACTATCATGCTTGGTTTGATGATCATCATGGCCGGGCTCAGAAGCCTTGGCATATTTTCTATGGTTGGAAAATGGATGCTTGAAAAAACTAGTAATGTACGCAGTCTGGCAATAGTTCTTGTAATGCTTTGTTTCGTATTCAGTATTTACTGACAATATATCGCAATTGATTGTAGGTACAAACCTGGGTGGTCTTGGAACATTAATTGCCTCGATGGCAAGCCTTATATCATTCAAATATTACAGAACAACAGAAGGCAAGCAAAATGGAGCTTATTTAGGCGTATTTACTTTGATTAATGTTATTTTCCTGGTTATGCTGTTGCTATTGTATTATTTTATCTGAATAGTATGTTCCGAACATTAGGTTTTTTAGACCTGCCGATTTTATTACTCATTCAGAATAAAAAAGTATTGATAACAGAAATTTAATATGTTACAATACTAACGAACGTTAAATAAGAAGGTAGATACCATGGCAAATAATGATTTAAGAAAAAGGATCAAGGAAGTGGCAGTTGAACATTTCAATAAAGACGGATATTACGGGACAACAATACGCAATATCGCAAATGAAGTAAACTGTTCCCTTCCAATGATTTATTACTATTATAAAAGCAAGAAAGAGCTGTTTGATGATATCATCAAAAAAGAGTTTTTTGATATTATTAAAAAGCAGACTTCTAAGTTGAAAATGGACAATGTCATTGATTTTTACACCAGGTTTATCTATGATCTGAATAATCTGAGTGATTATGATAAAAAGGTTTATCGGCTTGGAATCAAGGTTTATCTTTCCTTTGACGGCGACGAGGAATTGATGAATCTTATGGATGAATGGGAGAAGACTATTATGCCCAGACACTATCAGCTTCTTGAGCCTTATCTTAAGAATACTGACAATAAAACAGCAGTTGTAAGAACATTGGTGCATTTGCTGGAGACGATGATAGAGAACATTGTAGTGAAAAACAGATATCTGCCTGAGAATGAGATCCGGGAGGAAATAGCCATTGTTTTAAAAGACTGCGAATAATACAGATGATTTATATAAGTCGGCATGTGAAGATGCCGTATTATATTTCTCAATAACCTAACGAACGTTAAATAATATTATAAAGGAGATGTTATGAATGGAAATCGAAAAGAGACTTACTATGCTGCAAAATACATATGCAGTATCCATCGCAGAGACTGTAAACACCTATGAGAAATTAGGAGTATTAGAGACAATCGTTGAAAGAAGAAAAGAAAGACAGATACAAACAGCACCCTACTTAAATCAGCAGCTTGAAATTAAAAATATCGAAGAAGTCTTCCATACGCTTTCAGAAATCTATGGATGCGCAAATTGGACTGTGAAAAAAACTGAAGACGGTTATGTTGCAGAAGCGACTTCATGTAAGCTATGTGCGCTGTCAAAGAAAATGGGAGGAGCAAACCCCTGTGACGGCTGGTGCCTCAATCCTATGATAGCTATGCTATCAGACGTGTGCAAGATCGACAGAAAATACATAACGGTTGAAAGCACTTTAATGAATGGTGACTGCTGCAAGATTACAATTACTGTCGGAACCGAAAAGCAACATAGTTTAGAAGCATATAAATTTTGAAAATGGAGGTGATGATTTCATGAAAGAGGCAGTGAAAACCAGAGCACTGGCAGGCATAGCTGTTTTCTTCTTATTATTTATTGTGCAGAGACTTCTGGGGAAAGCAGGATATTTTATTTCAGATATGATTCCATATCAGAATATTGACCCTTATGACTGCTTTATCAGGCTCTCAGTCCACCATGCTGTTATGATGCTCATTGCAATAATAGTTATTATAGTTCTAAGCAAGCTGCTAAAAATTGATTTTTATTTTAAGCCAGGCGACGTCAGAAATGGGATGAAATATGTAGCTATATTTACAACTGCTTTCGTGGTGATCTCAGTTGCAGTACACGTTTTTTTGCTTTTAATTGGCCAGATGCCGAAATATGATTTTCCCCTGGACTTGAGAAACATTATCGGAACCCTGGGTTTCCAAATGTTCTTAACCGGGTCGACAGAAGAGATCGTATATCGGGCATTGGCGGTAACTTTGCTTGTGCATGCCTTCGGTAATAGCATTCCTGTAAAAGGGAGCATTACATTGGAGGTAGTACTGGCATCGATATTATTTGCAGTTGCTCACATCAGCTGGTCATTAAACCCTTTTGTTATTGAGGTGAACTATTTTGGCATTCTTTATGCCTTTGTACTTGGGATTATTCAGGGGATTGTATATCAAAAATGCAAAAGTATTTTATATCCTGTTATGATGCATAGTTTCAGCAATATATTAATGGTTGGCACCGGATATTTATTTGTTGCTTTAGCTACATAGCTTATATTTTCCCCGCCCGGGACGAAACTGCTGCAGAGGTGGAAAATGAATAATTTTAATTTCGAAGACTTTTATACAAACAGAAAGAGATATGATACGGTACGGGAGTTTTGCCGTTGTGAGAAAATAGACGAAGATTATTTCAGAAGTTCTGTACGGGGGAATAGACACAGGACTGTAAGTAAAATTATCAGTTCCATACTGATGCTTATATTAAACAAATTTCACAGGGATGGCTGAAAGTGAGCTTTTAATGAAGTACAGTTTTGAAGTAAAGGTTTTCTGACATAGGGTTTTGCTAAAAACTCATGTGTGAGGGGGGAATGTCAGAAGCCTTTATTTTTTGCTTTAATTATCGGATTTCGGGAAAATGAAAGAACTCGGTCTGCTTCACGGCCTGATGCTGAAATCGAACCTAATTGTAACAATTATTATAATTTTAGCTACTGGCATTACTGCATGGCTGATGGGCTGGTTAAATGAGAAAGAAGCAGGCGGCTCGATTCTTCCGGGCTGGCTGCTGCATGGTATCCTAAATTTTGTATCTGCTGTTTTTACGATGTTTAGTTTTTATTGATTTCTGCCGATTACAGTTTTATAATCTACTTATAAAGTAAATTGCCTGGCGGGAAATGCTGATTTTACGGCAAAAAAAGTTACCGGTCAAATTATGTATTCCCACTATATATTCCACATAAAGTCCTTGATATAAGGGCTTTTTTATTAATAGCTCCAGTCTGAAAGTAATGTAGAAGAAAATAAACTGTATAGGGGAAAGGTATATGGATAAAAAATCGTTTGTTCTGTCAAACACCAAGGAAGTAAACAAGCTTGTTTCCACACTTTTATTGATCGTATGCCTGATTGTATTTCCTGCTTTGATTGTATTAACCCGTGCTGGGCTATTTAAAATCGATATGGGGCAGTTATGGATCTTTACCATTATCAGCTTTATTCTGGTCATTTTGAATTTTATATTTGCCAGAAAAGGCGTAAATCCATCCTTTCTGAAATATTTCAACATTTTTATAAGCACGATGATTGTAGGAATGCTAGCAACCAATGTCCATATAGGTATTTATCTTACATATCTTTTTGCCTGTATATTAAGCGGTCTCTATTATGACAGAAAGCTTAACTTTGCTGCATTTATACTTGGATTGATAAGTCTTGCTGTTTCTCAATATTTCAGATTACAAAACACTGATAGGGCGGCTGAATATATACCGATACTGATGGGATTTGTAATTGAGTTCCTTGCTATGTTCTTGTTGTTCAACCTGCTTATGAAGCGTTTGAACAGAATGTTCAATTCGCTTGCTGATTCCGAGCAGCAAAAGCAGATCCTGGACACTCTTGCTTCGGTAACTGAAAAGTCAAAGGTTTCTTCCAAGGTGCTTTTTGACTCAGTCAATCAGTTTGCGGCAGCGATGGATGAGACAGCAAAGTCCAATACGGAAATAGCCGGTAATGCACAATCAGCGGTAAATAACTGTCAGGATAACCTGCAGTATATAAAAGAATCATCGGATTTTATAGTTAGTATTTCAAAAGATCTGGAGACGGTGTCGATCAAATCTGCTGAAATGGCTGATGTATTCAATTCCAGCTATCAGGCCACACAGCAGAGCAAGGAATATATGGATATTACGATGCAGGATATGGGTATAGTTGAAAAATCAACAGTTGATACAAGAGAGGTCATGACTTCACTTCTTGAGACGACCCGTCAAATCGACGGTATCCTTGGAATAATAAATACAATATCGACACAGACAAACCTTCTGGCCTTAAATGCCTCAATTGAATCTGCCAGGGCCGGAGAAGCAGGAAAAGGCTTCGCTGTGGTTGCAAATGAAATAAGAAAGCTTGCCGAGCAAACAGGAAAGGCTACGAAAGATATAAGCGAGCTGGTTACTGAATTACAAAATAAAACCAACTCGGTATATGAGACAATAGATTTCGGTACAAATACAATCAAATCATCCATTCAGAGAGTAATGCAGACTGCAGAGAAATTTGATGAGCTGAAAGAGCTTCAGGATATTTTGAAATCGAAGGTAAATGATATAGATTCAGCTTCAGTAAATTCCTCATCCCATAGCAAGAAACTTATTGAGGTTATATCGAAAATAAACAACCTGGTTGAAAGCTCACTGAATGAGATGCAGTCCATAGCAAGTGCAACTCAGGAACAAGCCGCTGTAATGGAAGAAATAACGTCATCATTCTCTGCGATAGAGAATATTGCTTCCGACTTAAAGAGCCTGAACGAAGAATTGGCAAACCTGAAAATATAGTTTAACTACGTGTTTGCTGAGTTTATCCATACATTGTCCAGTTTGTCTTCAGTCACATTGCTGGGGTGTAATTTGGTATACCCATCGAAATAAGGGACAATGCCTTGGCTTATATGGACGATGACCTCCGAAAAAGAGAAATCCTTGACGAATGGAAAGGTTTATTAAAGCTTTCATATAATCATGAAATAAACATATGTCACAGCAATCCTTATCATTCCGTAAGAACAACAAGACATGATGATGACAGTATTATAAATATATATGATGTTATAAAAATATAACATACGGAATAAAATAACTTATAATACTGCTAGAAATTAATGAATAATGTTATATAATAGTAACATTTTAATTGACTTCAGAATATATACTAGTATAATAAAATTGAGGAGGTGCAGTTATGAATGCGATCTTGGGAGCCAGGATCAGAAGTATAAGGGAGGCTAAAGCCATTACACAGGAGCAAATTGCTGAAAAATTGAATTGGTCCAGGCAAAAATATGCAAGACTTGAAAAAGGATTGATTGATATTTCATATGCCAGTATATCTGCTATTGCTCAAATTTTAGGAACTGAGATTAATGAAATAACATCTGCAGTCAGCAATGAAAAAGTCGAGGAACCAATATACAGAGGAAATGGCCGTAATAATCAAGAAGATATGTTTTTATTCATAAATGAGATGATAGATACTTTTTATGCGCATCGCAGACTTTATAACAGTGTCAGGCAGGTAGATGGCAATGAATAAAAGCAGACAAATCTTTATTGAAAAAAATGCTGAGATTGTCAGATTAGAATGTAATATTGTTGATTATGGCATCAAAGATATTTTTAAGGTTTCTGAGATGTTGGGATATAGAACAATCAGATATCCAATAGGATCAGAAGCTTTTTTAGGTTTTGCTATGATCAAGGATTCTGAAAGAATAGTGTTTTCAAATTCTTCATTAATATTATCCCGGGAGATATTTACTGTTGCTCATGAAATAGGACACCAAATATTACACTTAAGTGAACAGGGAAAAACCCTGATAAAAGATGATGATTTTAATGAAACCGATGAACAGGAAAAGGAAGCAAATTATTTTGCAGCATGTTTATTGATGCCCAGGGAAAAGGTTGAAAAATTTATTAGGCTTGAGCTTAAGGATAAAAGTATAACAAAATGGGACGGTTTTGATATAGCAAGATTTCAAACAGCGTTTAATGTAAGCTATGATATGTCATTGATAAGACTTAAGGCAATGAACATATTGAATGATGAAATTAAAGAAAAGCTGCAAGCTGATAAAACGGAGCAAACAGCTACAAAGCTATTGGGGGTTATAAGTGGCAATACTGAACTATGTAAAGCTACTGAGGTGAAAAAGGTCCCTGCTGTATTTTTAGAATGGGTCATTGCGAATTACAATGAAAAACTGATTCCAAAAACAAGTCTGGCTGCAGCACTTAAATATGTCGATTTAAGTCCTGATGATGTTGATATCAATGACGGCATGGTAGATGAAGAAGAAAGTTTTGATGATTTACTCAGTTACTCGTTAATCAGTCGAGAGCTTTATGGTAAATAGAGTTGATAAAGTATAATATTTTTCGCAAATTCATAAAGGCCCAATAGAAATGACATGGCCGTACCCGTTTGGTAGAATTAAGTTACCACACAAAAATCAACCAAAGGAGGTTACGAACCATGTCAGATAAAATTATACAGCTAAATGAAGGCATAATAATGCAGGAATTAAAAGAGCTTGTATGCCACAGTGTCGAGGAAACTCTTAATAATTTGCTTGATCAGGAAGCAGCAGAGCTAACAAAAGCAGAGCGTTATGAACGCACAGAGGAAAGGAAAGGCAAGGCTATAGATCCGGACATTACGAAAGGAATTTAACAACATCAGGAAATGTAAAACTATGGGTTCCAAAGCTTAAGGGAATAGCCTTTGAAACAGCCATAATTGAACGATATCGACGCCGTGAAAGTTCAGTAGAAGAAGCATTAATAGAAATGTACTTGGCAGGTGTATCGGTACGGCGGGTTGAGGATATTACAGAAGCCCTGT